>DSDR01000103.1 GCA_011048645.1 Phycisphaerales bacterium | reverse complement strand
TCGGTAATCGGACGGGTATCGCGTCCCGGCGGCGACAGCAGCCTCATCCCGCGTTTGGAGCCGGCAATGATTCGCATAGCGCCTTACTCACTTGATCTCAATCTGAACCTCTGTGCCGTCCAGATCCGGCGATGAGGCCGAGACGCGCACAGTTCCTGATTCGTACAGGGCCTGCACAATCGCCAGTCCTCGGCCCTGCCAGGCATTGTGGACGGCATCGGTCTCATCGGCGTGATTGGCCGGGTCGCCGTTGCCGACTGCAAGAATTCGGGCCGGACCGGACACGAAAAAGCGGACCCGATGTTCGGCATCCGGAACGCGAACGCCCTTGTCGTCGGTGATATAAAATTCAATCTGGCAAACATCCTGACCATCTGCTTTGAGGGAGCGGGTGTCAGGTTTTAGATGGATTTGTTGAGGTTCGCCGGCTGTATTGAGACTATATTCACAGACCGCCCTGCCGTCTTTTTGACCGACCGCTTTCAGTTCGCCGGCGCTGAAGGGCACGTCCCACACGAACACCGGCCCCATCCGCGGCATCGGGGTTCCCTGGCCCAGCGACCGGCCATTGAGAAACAACTCAGCCTGCGGGCAATTGCTGTACGCAATCACACTCATCCGCTGCTCCTGAGGCCAGTTCCAATGAGAGCGTATTCCGCGTTCGAGGTTGCGCCGCGCAGAACCTGAACTGTCGCGGCGAGGGCTTGCCGCCAGATAGATCATCGGCGCCTGCGCCCAGAGCGCCTGACGAAACCAGCCAATCGGTTTTTTGAAGCCGCACAGGTCAAACAGCCCGGCCTGCGAATTGCGTACCGGCCAACCGCGGGCCTCGCCGAGAAAGTCAAAACCAACCCACAAGAATTGGCCTGAAATAAAGTCGTTGTCGGTAACCGCCTGCCAGGCGCCGTAATGCTTGCCGTTTTCACTGCCGTATATCACACGCTTCGGATACCTGGTATGGTCATCGGCATAGCGCTGTTCCTGATAGTTGTAACCGACGACATCAAGCAAATCGGTAAATCCGACTGCATCGGACATGGCCACACTGGCCAGCGCGGCCGTTACCGGTCGGGTCGTATCCAGCTCTTTGACCGCTTCGACCAGCGGCTTGCCGTAGCGCACCAGATCGTCGGCCGGCGGCTGGGTCGGCTTGTATTCACTGCCCAGCACGGGATGCGAAAAGGGATCGTTGGGGTAGTCAATCTCATTGCCGATGCTCCAGAAAATAATGCTCGGATGATTCCGGTCGCGCCGCACTAAATCCTGAATGTCGCGCACCGCCCATTGTTCAAAGACCTGACCATATCCCTTCAAAGAAGGCGTCCCGGCGTTCCAGCCTTCGACCCATTTTCGTTTGGGCGGGGCAAATTCATCAAACGCCTCATTCATCACGAGAAAGCCCATTTGATCGCACAAATCCAGCAGTTCTTTGGCCGGAGGATTATGGCTCATCCGAATGGCATTGCAGCCGATTTCTTTGAGCATTTCGAGCCGTCTGCGCCACATTCCAGGCGGAACCGCCGCCCCGACCGGCCCGGCGTCGTGATGGACACAGACGCCTTTAAGGGTCACATTCTCACCATTCAGATAGAATCCCTTGTCCGGATCAAATCGAAAGGTGCGAATACCGAAAGGCGTTTGAATCTGATCGATTTTGCGTCCGTCGGTCTCAAGGACGCTGAGCACAGCGTACATCGTCGGTGTTTGGATCGACCATAATTGCGGATCCCTGATGGTCGCCGTTTGAACATAAGTTTTCAGGCCTTGAGCCTCTATGACGCCGCCGGAATGGGATAATTTGGCGACGACCAGATTGTCGGGGTTGATGATATAGGAGGTCAGATCGATTTGGCTTTGGGCCGCATCCAAATTATCGATGGTCGTCTCAATGCGAATCTCGGCCTGCTCGGCAGTAACGTTCGGCGTCGTTATATAAACGCCCCACGTCGCAATCCGCACCTTGTCGGTGATACACAGCCGGACAGGACGATAAATCCCCGAACCGGTGTACCAGCGCGAATCGGCATAGTCAGAATGATCGACGCGCACCGCCAAAATATTCTCGTCGCCGTTATAACGAATATGCGGCGTCAAGTCATAATAAAAGCTGATATAGCCGTAAGGACGCTTGCCGAGGTAGTGGTCATTGATCCAGACTTCGCTGTTGCAATACACGCCGTCGAATTCAACATAGACGCTTTTGCCGTCAGCGTCGGCGTCCAGTCGAAACGTTTTGCGGTACCAGCCGACGCCGCCGGGCAGATAACCGGTGCCGCTGGCCCATTGCTCGCTATAAGGCCCTTCGATGCTCCAGTCGTGCGGTACGGTAACGGTTCGCCAGCGACTGTCGTCAAAGGTCATCTTTTCCGCACCGGCAATATCGCCTTTGTGAAATGTCCAGTCCGTTGTCAACGGCATATATCGCCGCGGCGAAGCGGTCTGACACAAACCGACCGAGACCAACAGACTTGCAATAAATACAATCGGTACACTAACTGAACGGTTCATTGAACAACTCCCTGTGTTTGTGAGATAGCGGCGTTTTGTTCGTTGATCAAAACTTCAGAGACCGGGGTCAATTCCAGGTCGTGCAGCATCTGCATATCCTGTTCAACCGACCGGCCGGCCGTGGTCAGATAATGGCCGGACAGGATACTTGTGCAGCCGGCGTAAAAAATCCAGCTTTGCAGATCGCGCAGGTTCAGTACCCTGCCGCCGGCGACCTTGAGATGGATCGTGGGCAGAATAAAACGATACAGGGCGATCATTCGAAGGATTTCGCGGGGGTTGAGTATTTCAGCGCGTTCCAACGGCGTTCCGGCAATCGGATGCAAAAAGTTCATCGGTACGGTATCGACGCCGAGCCGCCGCAGCTCAAAGGCCATATCAAGGCGATCCTGCTCACTTTCGCCGATGCCGAAGATGCCGCCGGCACACACCCCCAGACCGGCTTTCACGGCCGCTTCAATCGTGCGGATGCGATCGTCGTATGAATGGGTTGTCACGATATCGGCAAAATGCCGCCGGGATGTTTCAAGATTGTGATTGTAACGGACGACGCCGGCCCGGGCCAGCCGCTGCATCTGTCGGTCGTTCAAAATGCCCAGCCCCATACACACCCCCAGCCCGTATTCGTTCCTGATGCGTCCGGCCAGGGCAATCAACCGCTCCAGTTCCGCATCGCTGACGGCCTTGCCGCTATAAACGATACCGAAATTGGGCACGCCTTTGCGTTTGGCCTCGGCGGCGGCGGCGACAATCTGCTCATCGGTCAGCACCTTCGGCGTTTTGTCGATGCCGGTCTCATACCGTACCGATTGGGCACAAAATGCACAATCCTGACTGCATCCGCCCAGGCGTCCCGGCACAATAGAACATATCCGTATCTGATTGCCGAAAAAACGCCGGCGAATCCGGTTGGCCCAGTACAGCAGATCATCAATATTGTCATAGGAGGCCTCCGAGAGGCGCTTTGCCTGTTCGGCGGACAAAAGGTCGCCGGCCAGGATATGCTCAGCCGATGTATGTATCGTGGAATTCATTTGCGTTTTGTTCTCCAAGCCAAATCTGTTCGACCGGAAAACTCAGTGCTCGAAAATCCTTTGCCGGACAAGACACCGTTTTCCAGCGACCACTGCGCGGCCGCATACAGGATTTATAATCCCCCTGACGAATCGCCAGAAATATAAATCGCCGTCCGTCGGCTTCATACACATCCAACCCGTCGCAATCAGCCGCAATCTGCTCAAGCCGGTAGGCGAACACAAATATCGCTCTTGTTGGCGGCCTCTGGCGGTCAAACTGCCTGCGCCAATACGCCAGCGCTGCGACATCCTCGGCCAGGACCCAGGTTTGCAGCCCCGTCCGCCGGGCCAAGGAACGCCCCCGAAACAGGCGTCCTTTCAACTCCACCAAAACGCAGCCGCCCTGCTTTGGATAGAGCACATAATCAAACGTCTTAAGGGGCTGTCCCTCGAACAGGCAGCGGTGTGTCTGATCGACCCGGGCAAAACGCATCCCCCGCTCACAGAGCCACCCTTCGAACGCCTTTTCATATTCATTATGTCCGTCTGGTTTGGCAAGCATACCGGCTGACAATAAACCGCAGATTCGCTGCGAATGCAAGCATTTTATCCTGCGCCAATAAATGGTAAAGCCTTCTGAGCAGGGGCTTGTGCCGAGCCGATAACCTCATATAAACGACGTATCTTGGATGCAGTGAGACAACGGGTCGATTCGGTGAATCTAAGTGTAGTAATTGCCGAGACTTTCCGGCTGATAGAGAAGTTTTTCTATCATCAAATTGTCAGATATTTGCTGCCCTTCAGATCGTCCGATCATCGCCAGACCAAGCGGCGAGAGAATCGAAAACCTTCGTTCCTGATGGTTCGCCTGCGGCGGATACACTAAACTGACGCGAAAGGCCGTGCCGCGACGCGACCGGAGCAAAATCACTGAATTCATCGTCACCAAATTGGCGGGAACCGCTTTACACGGGTACAAATAGCCGCGGTGGATGAGTCGGCGAAGCTGCTGCAGATGGACGGCCAGCGAAGGATAAGCAACCTGATGCTGCCTGGTCAATAAGCCCTGAAAACGATAATAATCGATTTCCGAAAAAATGCGCTGCTGCTCGTCGTGCCGCCGAAAAAAACGCTGTCGAAACGATTCCCAGAGGGTTGGCGGCTTGATCAGTTGTGCGGTATGCAGCATACATCTGCGCTCCTTTCTCAGAGATCATAATCGCCGGCCGCTTCCGGTTGATACGTGATGCCTTCGATGCTAAATCGGCGCACCCCGGCCGGTACCTGCCATTCAACGATCTCCCCGATACTGTAACCCAGCAACGCCGTGCCCACCGGCGCCAATATAGAGAGCTTGTTTTCTTCCGGATCGGCGTCCTGCGGATAGACCAATTGATACTCAAATATTTGCCCATTATCCAGATCGCGCAAGGCCACTGTCGAATTCATCGTCACCACATCGGGCTTGACTCGCTTGGACGAAATAATCCGCGCACGATCCAGCTCACCCCGAAGTTTATCCAGACAGGCTTGATCGCGTGACGGTAGATGACGCATTGACTCGACCAGAGCCGTTAACCGTTCATGATCCGTTTGGGTAACCTGAATCTTTTTTGTCGCCATTACAGATTTCCTTTCTGTTGCGAACAGGTCTTTTCACAGATTTGCCAATCAATCTGCCTGTTTCGAGACCTGTCTTAGTATATATCGGCTTGTTTACAGCTATTTCTTTCAGTAAAAATAAATCCACCTAATAGTAACAATAAGCCGGTTGGCTGTCAAGCCGCAGAATTTGGGATGCGTATTGGATCTGAAATCACGTCGTCCGAAAAACAGGTATCCGCCAGTCAGGCAAAAACGCCTCAGTCGGAATCCGAAACAAACAGACTGGATTCGTCAACCGCACTTTGCGTGCCGGTTTTCATATCTTTAAGAATAATTTTTTGTTCGTTGAGATACTCCTGCCCGATAATGATCACCTGTCGGGCGCCGCAGGCGTCGGCCAGCTTGAGTTGTTTACCGAGACCGACTGTTTTATAGCTGAACTCCGTCGATTTTCCACAAGACCGAAGTCGGGACACAATGTCCAAGGCTTTGGGCATCAATACCTCATCCATACATACCACAAAAAAATCCACGCAGCGCTGGGACAACGACTCAGTCAGAAGCCCCCGCTCGCGAAGCAGAATTTCCAAGACGCAATCGCCCATGCCCATCCCGGTAGCCGACAGCGCCGGCCCGCCGAAGTCGCGCAGCAGGTTATCGTATCGCCCGCCGCCGCAGACCGCCCGCAAATCGCCCACGGCATCGTGAACCTCAAAGACCATCCCCGTATAGTAGGCCAGCCCGCGAACGATGCTCATATCGAACCGGCAAAAATCCGCCACGCCCATCGCCTTCAACAAGTCAAAGAGCCGATGTAATTCGTCCAGGGCGGATTGAGCCTGCCGGTTGGAGGCGACATCCGGAACCAGCGTTTGAATATCGCCGACCGAATGGATATCCAGTAATTTCAGAATAATCTGAACAGCCGCTTGGTTGGCAACCGCCTCGGCCAGCATCGCCGCAAACGTATCAGCCGGCAGTTTGGCCTTTTTATCCAAAATCGGATAAAGTGTTTCAAGTTGATCTTCCGCGATGCCCAGATGCATCAGCAAGGCCGCCAGCAGCTTTCGACTGGAGATTTTGGCGGTAATATCCGCGGCGGTCAATCCTGCCGACCGCAGATAGTCCAGTGTACAAAAGATGACTTCCGCATCGGCCAGAATGTCATCGACGCCGACAATATCAATATTCCATTGGAAAAACTCACGAAGTCGCCCCTTTTGAGGACGCTCGGCCCGGCACAGCCGCGGCACGGAGAACCACTTGATCGGACGCGGCAAGGCGTTAATCCGCTGATTGATCATCCGAGCCAGCGTGGGGGTGATCTCCGGGCGAATCGCCAGTTCCCGGCCGCCGCGGTCGGTCAAATGAAAGAGCTGCTCGACAATTTCGTCGCCGCTTTTAATCTGATACATTCGGAGATACTCAAAAATCGGCCCGTCGTATTCGACAAAGCCGTTGCGCAGCGACACGGCCTTCCAGCCGTTGCTGATAAAATTCCGTACCGCCATCTGCGGGGGATAAAAGTCCCGCGTACCTTTAACCGAAGGGATTTTCATATAAAATTACTTTGTTTTGGACTTCTTTTTGGATTTTTTCTTCTTTTTGGGCGCATGAAGTTTATCAAACACCTTTTGGCCAAACTTGATGCGCATGTATTCTTCCATTTGTTTGTCGTTTGTAAAATGCAGCTCATAGTCGTAACCGCTGCCGGTCAGGTCGCAGCCGTCGGTCTCATACGCCCGACAAATCTTGGGTCGGATGTCGTACATTTGACAACGATAATTCGTCTCGGACAAATGGCGGCATTTATTATTGACATTCAGATACCACTGGCCGTCTTCGACAAACACCGTTACGTTTTCATGACACAAGTACCAGCGGATATCGTCATAGTCGCTCCAGTCCTCCGGATTATCCAGCGGCAACGCAAAATATCGGCAGCATTTACCATTGCACTTGACGCAGGCCGGGGTTACTTTGTCGGCTGATTTTCTCTTTGCAGTTGAGACTTTAGGGGACTTTTTACGTACTTTTGTCATTCAATCACTCCGGGACCAACGTTCCTGTCTCTGAAAAACGGCTCAAAAAGACGCATTATAGAGAAAACTTCCTTACCGTCAAGCACAAGACAAGAAATAGAGGTAAATTCAGTTGACCTAAAGGCATTTCGAGGATATGGTAATAGGCCGTTTATGCTGTGGGAATAAGGTAAATCGATCAACGTGCCAACGATGACAAATTCGCCGACAACACAACCTTCGCCGGATTCGGGTGTACCGACGCCGCCGTCGGATCATCTGCCGTCTCCGATCAAGTTTCTGGTCTCGGCCGCATCCTTTGTCGTCATTGTGGCCGGGATGCAGGCGGCGGTCAATATCATTATTCCGTTTTTGCTGGCGGTGTTTCTGGCGATTATCAGCACGCCTGCCCTGTTCTGGATGAAAAAAAGAAAGATTTCGACTTTTTTCGCCATTCTGATTATCTCGCTGGTCATTTTGGCTATCGGAATCCTGGTTGGCTCCCTGCTGGCCGCATCCATTACAGATTTTACAAAAACCCTGCCGGATTACGCCAAACGGCTCGAAGACACCGGCAATCTGCTGGTTAACTGGCTGGATGAAAAAGGGCTGGACGTTCAGGATTCGCTGCGGGAACTGATCAAACCCGACGCCACCGCCGTCGTCAAATTTGTCCGTGAATTACTGGCCCAGTTGGGAACACTTCTGAAAAACGGGTTTGTCATTTATCTAATGATGGTCTTTATGTTGATGGAGGCGTCGGCTCTTCCGAGCAAGATTCGTGAGGCGCTGAACTCCGAAGAAACCTTTGAAAATCTCTCGCAAATTGCCAACAATGTCAAGCGGTATCTGGCGCTGAAGACCGCGCTGAGTCTGGCCACGGGCCTGCTGGTGATGGGGTTGCTGATTGTGCTGAAGGTCAACTATCCGGTTGTCTGGGGATTGATCGCGTTTTTGCTGAATTTTGTCCCGAATATCGGCTCATTGCTTGCCGCGGTGCCGGCGGTCCTGCTGGCGCTGGTGCAGCACGGCCCGGCAACGGCAATAATGACGCTGCTGGGTTACGTCATCATCAATGTGTCCATCGGCAACTTCCTTGAGCCGCGTTTGATGGGGCAGCGGCTTGGGCTTTCGACGCTGGTGGTCTTTTTGTCGTTAATCTTCTGGGGGTGGGTGCTCGGCCCGATGGGGATGCTGCTGTCGGTGCCGCTGACGATGACCGTCAAGATTGCCCTGCAAACCAACAAAGAAACCCGCTGGATGGCGATGCTGCTCGGTTCCTACAATCCCCCGCCGACTCCAGAGGGAGAGCCGACAGCCTCTTCCTAACCCGGCACAGCCGAAACCAAAAAAAGTACGCACCGCCCATCGACTCCGAATGCACTGGCCAAAAAGTCAAAGGGAAAACGCCCCGGACACAGAAAAAAGGAGTAAAAAAACCTGAAAAACCTCATTTTCAAGCCAAAAATGAATGCGGGCGACCAGAATCGAACTGGCGTATCCAGCTTGGGAAGCTGGTGTTCTACCACTGAACTACGCCCGCGGTAAGTGCTTGTCTGCAAAGTCTATATACACCGCTTGGGCGGATTGTCAAGAAAAATCCGGCCGACGCAGGGCAAATTCGAAACAGCGTCTCTGAGTCAAGTCAAAGCCAGAGAAGGTTCAGACTGATTTGGCCGACAAAAACAGTTCCCAGTACAGCGGTTATTTGCTACGATAGGGAACCGAATGCCACATTGCCGTCAAGGGGTTTGTGTCGTGTGTGTCGCATTGCAAGACAACACAACAATTACGACAATGATCGTGCGTAAATAACTCAAACTGCCCGACGGCCAGTTTGAGAGATTAAAAATCAAAGATGAAAGAGCAAAATTGAGGATTCGCCCTTTCGGGCGAGTCATTTTACGGCCCTTTTGAGAACACGATAACATCCTTTATGGACTATAGTAATGTCACAATATGGCCGGTTTTCGGTCAGTGTGATTAAATAATATGTCGATAACCGATCGAAAAATCTACGAAAACCGGCGAAATCGAACGGTCTGGAGCCGGCGTGAAACGGTTTTTCTGGCCGCGGCGGGCGCCTTGCTGGCGGGCGTGGTCTTGCCCATCCCT
>DSDR01000222.1 GCA_011048645.1 Phycisphaerales bacterium | reverse complement strand
TGAAAACTAATTCTGATTTTGTCCAGTTATAATCCATAGCAACGGTCCGGTCAAGTTCACATAAGCGAATTTTATGACTCAGAATCGGTCTTTTCGCCGTCGCAGTTCCGCAAAGACAGCGGCAGGGTCGTCAAGTCCGACGGCCTGACGGATGCTGTTTTCATGGCAACGCAGAAACGGATTGATTGATTTTTCCTGTTTAAGCGTTGTGGGTACAAAGGCAGGGTGTGTCCGGACGGCCTCAAGCATTTTTTTAAGCGCCGGCCTGTCGGGTTCGAGCGTCAGCGCAAAGCGAACATTTTCTTCCGTGTAATCATGACCCGGATAAATGCGGGTTTCATCCGGCAGGGCGGCCAGCCGTTGGAGGGAATGAAAGAGGGTTTCGGGCGCACATTCAAAGGCACGTCCGCAACCGCCGCTAAACAGCGTATCGCCGCTGTAGAGGACAGGCGGTTCGGTCGGATGTGTACCATAATAGCAGACACTGTCGGTCGTATGGCCCGGCACGGCCAGGACGGTGACAGTCCACTGGCCCAGTTTCAACACATCACCGTCTTTGACGCGCACATCCGTGCCGGCGATGCGGCGGTCATCCGGGCTGAATACCCGGCAGTGAAACGTCTTTTTCAAAGTAGATATGCCGCTGATGTGGTCGGCGTGATGGTGGGTCGCCAGGATATGCGTCAAACAAAGCCCTGTGTCCGCAATGGATTTCAGGACGGTTGCCGCATCCGAGGGATCCACCGTCCAGCACTGGTCGGCTTGATACGGATGAATATAGACCCAGTTATCCCAATTGGCCTTAACGGTTATCACACTCATAGAAGAAGTATAATGCAAACGGCCCTGTATGAAAAGTCGATTTTTGTTGTTTTGACCGAGGCCGTCCCAAGACGATAAAGGCCGACGGGAAACACGGTTCCCGCCGGCCTGATACGCTTATTGGATGGTTGAAAGTTACTTTTTGTTTTCTTTGGGCGCCCCGACCAGCAGCAGCGGCGAGGCAATCGCGATTGAGGAGTACGTACCGACCGCAATACCAATCAGCATGGCAAAGGTAAATCCGCGAAGCCCTTCGCCTCCCCAGATGTACATAATCAGCACGACGATAAACGTGGTCAGCGAGGTCAGCAGCGTGCGTCCGATGGTCTGGTTGATGCTGTCGGTAATCAGTTGCGGCGTCAATGTCGTGGATTTGCCGCGATTCTCACGGATGCGGTCAAAGACGACGATGGTGTCGTTCAGCGAGTATCCGATGATGGTCAAAAACGCCGCAATCATTTCCAGATTGATCTTGAAATCGCCGATCAGAAGGGCGCTGCCCAGGGATGTTCCTGCAATGTAGGTGCAGGCCGTAACCGCCCCCAGCGTGATGCACACGTCATGCACCAGCGCCACGATGGCCGCAACGCCGAAGCGTGCCGTGCCGAATCGAATCCAAATATAGCCAATGATGCCGATCAGCGACAGAATAATCGCCACCAGCGCCTGCTGTTTGGCCTTGGCGCCGATAGACGGGTCGATCTGCGTAACCCGCGACAGCGATTCTTCCAGCGACGCAGCGTTGATCAGCTTGGTCTTTTCATTGGCGACAAAACGTTCCCATTCGTCTTCATCAAGGTCGCGATAGCCCGCTTCGGGGTGAACGCTGACATAGACAAATCGCGTCAAACGTTCCTGCGGGTTCGGTTCCAGCAAATGTTCGTCGAGAACGTTGTAACGATACCACGCCAAATCCTGCATGTCCGGCTTAAACCGAATGTCGCGAATGCGGGCGTCCAGTTCCTCGGCGGTAACGCTGTTTTTCAGCGTACAAACCAGTTTGACGCCGCCCAGAAAGTCCGCCAGCAGGGCGGCTTCGTCCGCGCCGGGCAGGATGCGGTCCGCTTGTATGATTTCAATGTTCAGATTTTCCCGTACCGTTAAAAAGTCCTTGAACGCCTCGCGGACCGCCTCGCTGACAATTTCGTGTACGACGGGTTCGCTGACAACGACATTTTCATCTTCAAAAGCCGTTGTCAGAACGTCCTGAACCGCCGCGACATTGAATCGGCTCGTGGAGACTTCAAAACCATTTGTTTCGACGGGGGCGACCTTCAGTTGTCCCAGACGCTGGCCCAGTTGATCGGCGGCGCGACGAATTTGCTCCAGAACCGTCTCGACAGTCGGCGTCTCGTCCGGCTCAAAGGTTAAACGGGCGGTGGTGGTATTGGTCTCGGTTGTATTGATTTCAAATTGTCGGCCGGTCGTTCCCACCGCATTGACGCGCGCCGCGGCCAGGGCCATATTGCCGACGGAACGGGCGTACTCTCTGAATCGACTCTCAACTTCCGCACGATCCAGCCCGACGCCTTCTTTCAGGTCGATCTGAACGCTGGTTCCGCCGGTAAACTCAATGTCATATTTGCTGTTGGTCGCTTCATCGCGGGTAAAGAAGACGGTCAGTCCCCCGACAATCAAAATCCCCGACAGGACCACAAAGACCGAACGAAGTTTCATCCAGTTGATCGATACGTTCTGGAACAGGCCGAACATCGGCAGCGGCCCGGTCAGCAGCCGCGAGCCGGTCAGCAGATCAAACACCACCCGTGTGACAAACAGCGCCGTGAACATACTGGCCAGAATACCCAGCATCAGCACGATGGCAAAGCCTTTGATCTCTTCCGAGGCCGCCAGATACAAGATGGCCGCCACGCCGAATGTGGTGACGTTGGCGTCAAAAATCGTGCTGAACGCCCGCGAATACCCGTTGGAAATCGCCGAGCGAATGGACGAACCGCGTTTTTGCTCTTCGCGAATGCGTTCAAAAATCAGCACGTTCGCGTCCACGCTCATACCGATGGTCAAAATCAGGCCGGCAATACCGGGAAGGGTAAACGTGGATTGCAGCAGCGCCATCACGCCCAGAACAAACAGAATGTTCATCATTAGGGCCATATCGGCAATCGCCCCGGCCAGCATATAATAAATGAGCATAAAGACCGCCACAATCGCCAGCCCGATCAGACCGGCGCGGATGCCTTTTTGCAGGTTGTCAGCGCCCAGCGTCGCCCCGATGGTGCGCTCCGAGATCGGCACTTCACTGAGCCGCGCCGGCAGCGAGCCGGCGTTCAGTTTGTTGACCATGTCATCGATCTCGGTTTGTGTAAATCGTCCCGTAATGACGCCCTGCGAACGAATGGCGCTTTCGACGTTCGGCGCCGAAATAGCGCGGTCGTCCAGTAAAATACACAGCGGACGTCCAATATTCGAACCGGTCAGACGATAGAACAGATTGGCCGCCGTCTCGTCGAAAGTAAAGCCGATGGCCCGCGCACCGTGGCGATCCACGGTCGGGTAGGCGCGCCGCAGCCGCCATTGACGCTGCCCGCGCTGCAGCATCGTTTCATTCGGCTGGTTCGAGGCCAGAACATACGTTTTATCCCCGAAGGTTTCCGTGACGCCCAGGCCGGACGGCCAGGTCGCCGGATTTTCGATTTCGCACCACACATACCGATTGTCGGAGGCCTGTTTGGGACCTTTTTCATTCAGTGCATCGACGTAGGCCATCAGGGCATCGAGGTTGCCGTCTTCAGCCGTCGGCAGAATGCGAAATTCGAGCACGCCGGCGCCTTTGAGCATTCGCTTGAGGTCCTCCGGGTCATCCAGACGTCCGCCGACGGCGATGTACGCATCGTAGGCTTGCACGACAGCGTCAATTTTCTCGGTGCGGTCGGGAAACTGAGATTTCAATGTCTCAATCATCTCACCCCGATTGGCGGAAGCCGTCGGCATATCGAGAATATCCCGGAGCTGATCGATGTTTAAATTCAGCGTTTGCAGCGTTCGAATGGCATTGTGCCATTGAACATTCAGTCCGTCCTCCGGATCGGCCAGTTCATTGACGATGGGTTCCCATCGCTGATAGATCGCGATATAGTCGCCGATCAGGTTGCGCGCCCGGGTTTGCTTTTGGCTGAGCTGATCTTCCGCTTCGATATCGTCGCGAATATGGGTTTTGACATAAGATTCAATTTCTTCGCGCCGTTCGTCGCTGTCCAGCTTCAGCCATTGGGTCAGACTGTATTGCAGTGTCTCATAATCCAGCCCGACATCGGCAAACTGTTCGCGAATGGTATCCATTTCATCGGCAAGCATATCGCGCTGCTCTTGTTTTTGTCGGCGCAGGTCAAATATCTCGGCCAGTTCGTCCAGCACGGCCTGACGATCGGGATTGCCGCGGGCGAATTCCTCAAATTGCCGCTGTCGTTCGGTCGGGTCGAGATTCAACGCCTGTCGAATGCGAAGCAGATTGATATTGCCTTCTTCCAGCGCCAGCAGCGCCTGTTCGTAGGCGTCGCGCCGCCGGCGCGTTTCGGCGCTGGCCAGCGGCAGTTGGATTTCAATACGGGTATCGCCCTGCGGACGCATCACGATATTGGCCACATGGGTCGGGTCAATACGCCGCAGGAGAATCGGAATCATATTCTGAGCCAGTCCGCGCTGTTC
Organism: Phycisphaerales bacterium; assembly: GCA_011048645.1. Lineage (GTDB taxonomy): Bacteria > Planctomycetota > Phycisphaerae > Sedimentisphaerales > Anaerohalosphaeraceae > T3Sed10-213. Next base: position 4,850 of record DSDR01000222.1, on the reverse strand, counting down.
ATGCGACTCCAGACCGGTCGTGTCAATCTCATAGACCAGACTGGTCCCGCCGGCCAGATCCAGGCCCAGCTTGAGTTTTTCGTGCGGTGGATAGACGTACAGCGCAGAGACCGCGACCACTATCAAAATTACGACGATCTTCCACAGTTGATCTTTAACCATAATCAGTTCCCGTCAAAAGAGTAAATGCGTAAGCTGTAATTGATTATTCTGTTTTGCTGCTGCTCAGCACCGTGGCGATGGCCGAGGGAATAACGCGAATTTTGGTGTTGCTGCCCTCATCGACTTTCAGCACAATTTCATCATCCCGTACATCAAGGACGGTGCCGTAAATACCGCCGATGGTGCGCACGCGATCATTCTTTCTCAGGGAAGAAACCATCTTCTGGTGTTCCTGCTGTTTTTTGCGCGGGCCGCGGAACATAAACAAAAAGATATATACGCCCAGAATCAGAAACATCACCCACATCAGCGGGTTGGGCTGATATTCTTCCCGTCCCGGTTCATCCGGCGCCTGTGCAGCGCCGTTTTCCTGCGTTGTTGTCGTCGTTGTCGGGGCGGCCTCTTCCATCGTAATGACCGTTCCTTCCGGCGCCGAATTGCCGGACTCCTGCGCCGAAGCAAGCATCCATAATGATTTCATTGCATCATTCCTTCGCTATTTGTCAGTTCACATTGATTTTCGTTTTTATGTTTTTCGACAAAGGCATCCGCCCACGTGTCGAAGGTTCCGTCTTCAATCTGTTTTCGAATCTGCGTCATCAGACGCTGATAGTACGTCAAATTGTGCAGCGACACCAAAATCGGTCCGAGCATCTCGCCGACATTGAAAAAATGCCGAATAGCGCCGCGGCTGAATCGCCGGCACGCCGGACATGGACAATCCGCCTCAATCGGTCCGGTGTCCTGCGCATAGGCGCTGTTGCGCATCCGCATCGGGCCGTCGGCGGTGAACGCGAAGGCGTTGCGTCCGTTTCGCGTCGGCAGCACGCAATCGAACATATCCACGCCGGCGCGAACCGCCTCGACCATATCCACCGGCATCCCCACCCCCATCAGGTAGCGGGGCTTGTTCTCCGGCAGCAGGGCGGCGGTATGCCGTACCGTTGCCGTCATCCGGTCGTGTCCTTCGCCGACGCTCAGTCCGCCGATGGCATAGCCGTCAAAATCCATCGGCGCCAGCGCCTCGGCGCATCGCGATCGCAGCGGCAAATCCACTCCGCCTTGTACAATGCCGAACAGCATCTGTCGGTCATTGCCATGTACCGCTTTGCATTGCTCGGCCCAGCGAATCGTGCGTTCGACGGCTTGTTTTAGCCGTTGCTGCGGGCACGGCCACGGCGTGCATTCATCAAAACACATAATGATGTCCGCACCCAGCCGATTCTGCGTTTTGGTAGCGGTTTTGGCGTCCAGATAAATCTTTGCGCCGTCAATATGACTGGCAAACTCCACGCCGTCGTCGCCAATGCGATTAAGCGTGCTGAGCGAAAAGACCTGATACCCGCCGCTGTCGGTCAGTATCGGCCCGTCCCAGCCGGTTAGCCCATGCAGATCGCCCAGCGCCGCGACCACATCTGGCCCCGGACGCAGCAGCAGGTGATACGTATTGGCCAATATTATCTCAGCGCCCGTCTGTCGCACCTGCGCAGGCAGCAGCCCTTTGACTGAGCCGCGCGTGCCGACCGGCATGAAGGCCGGCGTTGCCACAGCGCCGTGCGGCGTGGTCAATCGTCCGCGTCGGGCGGCACTGTGCCGGTCCGTTCGAATCAGCTCAAAATGGTTCATTGTGCCGCCGTCGTCTGAATCGTTACCAATCTTGCCTCGGGATAATAGAACGACAGAATCTCATCGTAATGATGTCCCTGTCGTGCCAAGCCCTGCGCACCATACTGACACAGCCCGACGCCGTGTCCGAATCCGCGTCCGTTCTCAAAGCGGATACCGCCGTTGATTTTAACTAAATCGACCAGCGTACTTCGCAGCCGTCGGCCGGTCGGATCGAGCGACAGCCGAAAATCCTCGCCGCGAACCCGATCTCTTTGGCCGTTGGCGCCAATCAGTTCCACTTGAGTAATCCGTCCCAGCGAACCGGTTTCGAGGACATTTACGTCAGCGATGTGTTCCAGTCGCTGCAATGATGGATAACGCTCCGTCAGTCGGCGCGATACCTCATCCATCGAATAGTCAACCGGTCCCCAGAAAAAATCACTGCGTCGCGATGTTCGTTCACACCATGGACACGCTGTGCCCGGCAGATTAACCCAATCGTCTCCGAAGACGGCCCGGCTGTTTTCCGTGTGTCCGCCGCAGGACGAGCTGTAATAGGCCGGAAAAATGACCTCTCTGCCGTCTGGTCCGGCAGCGACCAGAATCTGACCGGTGGTATCCAGTACCGCCTGTCGAATCCGAGTGTTTTCCGCCGCCAAACCATGATACATCTGGTTGGACTGGGTGCGCGTCACATCCCACGCACGCGCCGGGCCGAACCGATGCTGAATTGCCAGGCAATACGTCCGCGCGGCGACGGTTTGAGCCTTCAGCGCTTCAGGCTCCCAATAGCTGTACATCTCGGCGCCGATTACGCCCAGCAAATACGACTCCAGCGGAACATGGTTGATCACCTGAATGCTGTTGGCGTCTTCATTGACCCGCAGATGCAGATTACCGCGAAATCCAATGCCGTCAAGAACGAAGTAATAGGGGTCATTGGGACGCAGCATCACCTCTTGACAGACCCGATGTTCGCCGATTCGAATCCGCCCGTTCTCAAGACCCAGGTGCATCCGGCCGGTATCGGAGAAATCTGCCGTAACGCCGTTGCCGACGCCTTCCACGGTAAACCCGGCCGGAGCCGCTACCGTGCTTTGATCCAGATTGCCAAAGAGCAAAACGCGAACCCACGTGCGCTCCGGGCTGTCAATCCCAACCGCCGGTTCCACGGTGTCGCGTTTTCCGCATCCTGTTAAAAAGGCCAGCCCAATTATGCAGACCCACATCCCCGATAAAAAAGATGCAGCCACTCTGCCGCCGGCCGTTGTCAACGTTTGTATGTCCTTGCAATAATCCATAAATGGCCGCACGGATCCCACTGCGGCACGATGTCGGATTTAGTCGATTTTCCGAAGGCTCAGCCCGAACTTTGTCAGTTTTTCCTTGATTTCGTTCAGACTGGTGACGCCGAAGTTTTTGCAGCCGAGCAATTCCGGCTCCGTTTTGCTGACCAAGTCGAAAAAGGTCTTAACGCCCAGCCGGTCCAGCGCCCGACGGGCACGCACCGACAACTCCAGATCCTCAATGCCTTTTTGGAGAATTTCGGAATTTTCCTGGCGTTCCGGCCCCGACGAAGCGGTTTTCGCAGAATTTTTTTCTTCGAGGGCCATACCCAGACGCAGGTTTTTGGAGGAGAGAATTTTCTTGATTTCAAACAGGCTGGTTTCGCCGAAATTTTTATACGACAGCAATTCCGCCTCCGTCGTTCGCAACAGGTCGCCCAGCGTGGTAATGTTCATCTTCTTCAGGCAGTTGCGGCTGCGCACCGACAGCTCAAAGTCCGAAATCGGAATTTCGAGAATCTTGTTATGGCGGTCGCGGCGTTTTTCTTTTTCCTCATCATAGACCATATGGCGTGAGCTTTCGATGTCCTTGCCAAACAGCGCGGCCTTGGCGTGGTTCGGGTGGGAGGCCAGCACCATCTTGACGCACACTTCGGCCTTGTCGTATTCGCCGCGGTCTTCATGCAGCACCGCCAAATTCAGCAGGGCGTTCACCGGCGGCGGCACACGTTTGGCAAGCTGCTTGTAGTACTGAATCGCCAGCTCTTCATCCCCGCGCAGGTCGCAACTGTAGGCCAATTGAAACAACGCCTCCACATGATCCGAGTCCAGCTCCACGGCCTTGGCAAAGTGCTCCATGGCCTGTTCGTACTGGCCCTGTGCGTCGCAGAGCCGACCGAGCTGATAATGATAGGCGGCGCTGATGTTTTCGTAATTGGCACACTGCTTTAATTCTTTTTGAGCCTCGTCCGTCCGTCCGGCGCGGCGATAGGTCTCGGCCTTTTCCAGCGACACGGCCAGCGCATCGGCCCCGGCCTTGCCGGCCTTGTCAAAGTGTTCCACCGCTGCGTCGAATTGCTTTTGACGACGGCGAATACACCCCAGCGCCATCCATTTCTGCGGGCAGTCCTTGCCTTTATCGAGCAGCTCGGCCGCCGCGGCGATCTGGCCGCACAGATACAGTCCCAGCCCGCTGAGCAGGGGGTCTTTCTGTTTTTCGCTTTCCCGGCGAAACGCAATTCGATTGCGTTCGCTGGCGTTAACGATCTGTCCGAGTTTTCGGATTTCATCAAAGCCGGGCAGTTGCCCTTCAAACAGTTTGGCCGGTGCTTGGGCTAATGATAATGATACCATTTGGTTTCGGCTCCCGAATACCTGTTTCTTCGTTTTCATTTTAGCGCCCGAATCGTCATTTTCGCCGACAAAAAGGCGAAAATACCACCTCCGAGCGGGGTTCCGTTTCGATTAAACGGAACATTATAGACAACTTCGGGAATTATGCAACAGGAATTTTTCAGGCAAAAGAAGATTCAATATTGCCCAATCCCTTGATTGGCAAGGCCGGGGATTATTCGAAACAACAGCCGAGCCGCGAAAGTGAGCCGGATAATCCCCTCACAACAGCCGAACCGCGCCAGCGGTCGGATAGCGACGCCCACGGCGTTACGTTCCATCGGGCGGCTTGCGCCGCCGCGCTGTTGTCGCCGGATCATATATCAATAGCCGAGCCGCGCGAGCGGCCGGGTAGCGACACCCACGGCGTTACGTCTTATCGGGCGGCTTGCGCCGCCGCGC
>DSDR01000329.1 GCA_011048645.1 Phycisphaerales bacterium | reverse complement strand
TTTTTTTTGATCGGTGTTTTTGCAGTTTCACTGTTGACGGGATGTTCCGAACAGACGCGTGCACGATGGCAGTCCCGCCAGGCTCAGCCCGAACCGCAACCGGCCGTAAAAGAACCGGCCCCTGTTGTCGCGCCAGCGCCGGTATTGTCCAGAGGCCCCAACCACGTGATTCGAACCTATGATTGCTCCTGTTGCGGAGCGATCAAACTTGAAAAGCTGATGCCCGAAAAGGTACAGCTCAATCAGCCGTTCGAGTACACCCTTACCGCAACCAACCTGACGGATATGATGCTTCATCAGGTCGTCGTCAAGGAAAATCTGCCGGACGGATTTAAGTATCAGCGTTCCACACCCGCCGGAAAACTGGACGGCCGGACATTATCCTGGACGATGGATTCCCTGGGTCCGAAAGCGTCGGAAAAAATCGTCGTTGTCGGAACCGCTGAACGGGTAGGTACGATTCAAACCTGCGCCGATGCCACATACATCATTCCCGCCTGTGCCCAGACCGAAGTCGTTCAGCCGGCGCTGGCGCTGGTCAAGACGGCCCCGGAACGTGTACTGATTTGCGACAATATCCCGTTGCAGTTTACCGTTACCAACAAGGGAACCGGCACGGCAACAAACGTCAAGCTGTCGGATCGGCTTCCTGAAGGTCTCAAAACCGCCGACGGCAGAACATCTATTGATCTGACGCTGGGGAATCTGGCGCCCGGCCAGTCCGTCAGCCGAACCGTAATTGTTCGCGCCGACAAGACCGGCAGCTATACCAATACCGCAACGGCGGTCGCCGACGGCGATCTGAAAGCCGAATCCGGCGAAACCCGCACGGTCGTCGCTCAACCGATACTAACCGTTGAGAAGACCGGTCCGGAACGCAATTGGCTCGGCCGTACGATTTCCTATGACATTGTCGTGACCAATAAAGGCAACGCGCCGGCTACCGAGACGGTCGTTACCGACACCATCCCGGCCAATGTCGAACAAGTCCAGGTCAGCCACAACGGCCAGGTTGCCGCCGGACGGATCACCTGGAATCTGGGTACCTTGGCGCCTGACGCCAGCCGCAAGCTGACCGTCAGCTATCGCCCGACGTCTGCGGGTAATTATCGCAACGAAGCCCGCGCCACGGCGGTTTGCGCCGAAGCGGTCGCCGCAGCCGCAGCCACACGGATCGAAGGGATCCCGGCCGTGCTGCTGGAAGTGATCGATCTGGAAGACCCGATTGAGGTCGGTCGGAACGAGACCTACGTAATTGTCGTTACCAACCAGGGTTCTGCGCCGGACACCAACATTCGAATCCAGGCTTATCTTGAGGATTCAATGGAGTACGTCTCAAACAGCGGCGCAACACGAGGCTCCTACGCCAACGGTGTGGTGACCTTTGAACCGCTGGCTTCGCTGGCTCCGGGTGCCAAGGCCGAATGGCGTGTGGTGGTCAAGGCGGTCGAGGCCGATGATGCCCGCTTCCGTGTTGTAATGAATACAGGAGAACTGCAGCGCGAAGTCATGGAAACTGAAGCGACACGGTTCTACGAATAAACACGTTTTAAGAAGTTCAATGCAAGCCGTCGATACCTGGGTATCGGCGGCTTGTTTTTTGGGAACAGGAACGATATAATAACGATATAATCAGGCATCGGATGGCTCAGAAGACGCATTGGAGAACACAAGATGAGAAATCCCATTATCGGCCTTATCGGCGGAACGGGGCTGGGCGACGCCCTTGCCGAACAAATTCAGGATGCCGTGTCCAAAGAAATGGACACACCCTTCGGCAGGCCGAGCGCTCCGGTACTGCTCGGCAGGATCGGCGCGCATCGTGTGGCCTTTCTGAACCGCCACGGAACGGGACATCGTTTCAATCCGAGCCGTGTGCCGTACGCAGCCAATCTCTTCGCCCTTAAATCGCTGGGCGTAACCGCGGTCATCGCCAGCGGCGCGGTCGGCTCACTGCGTGAAACCATCCATCCCGGCCATTTGGTCTTGCCCGATCAATTCATCGACAAGACCTGGCGTCGGCAGACGAGTTTTTTTGATGATTTGGGGGCGGTCCACGTGGAATTTTCACACCCGTGCTGTGCGCGTCTGCGTGAACGATTGATGGTCGCGGCCGAACAAATCCAAACCGTTACCCACTCCGACGGGACGTATGTGTGTATGGAAGGGCCGCAGTTTTCCACGCAGGCCGAATCGCTGATGCATCGGGCCTGGGGCGGCGATGTGATCGGGATGACCGCCCTGCCCGAAGCCAAGCTGGCGCGCGAGGCGCAACTGTGTTATGCGCTGGTGGCGCTGGTCAGCGATTACGACTGCTGGCGCGAGCACGATTCAACGGTCGAAAAACAGACGCTTCTTCAGGAGATCATCGGCAATCTGAATCAGGCGACACAAAACGCCGCCGCCCTGATCGAAAAAACGCTCCAGTCCGACAGGGCTTTGTGCGACGAAAACTGCGCCTGTCGAAAGAGTCTTGAACTGGCGGTCTGGACCAAACCGGACGCGATGGATCCGGCCACGCGCCGGCGGCTTTCGCCGTTGTTTGAATAAAGACGGTAAACAGAGAACGGACATCGCCCCGCTGTCGGCTTTCACATCCGCATATACAGCCCGCCGTTAACGGCCAGGTATTCGCCGGTGATAAATCCGGACGCTTCACCGCTGGCCAGAAAGAGAATGGCTTTGGCCACGTCGTCGGCGGTTCCGTTTCGTTCCAGCGGCGTTTCTTCGGCGGTTTTGCGTTTACGTTCGGGCGTGGAGAACTGCTCGTGAAACCGCGTCTCGATCAAACCGGGCACGACACAGTTGACGCGAATTTGGTACGGGCCGAACTCCTTGGCCATCGCCATAGTCAGCGTGTGCACCGCGGCCTTGGCGGCGGCATAGACGCCGGAACCGCCCCCGCCACCGTGGTGTCCGGCCACCGAGCCGACATTGACAATACATCCTTTGGACGCCTTCAGGCAGGGCAGCGCCTCGCGCGTTGCCAGAAAGGTGCTCCGTACATTCGTTGCAAACACATCCTCATAAAACGCCAGCGGCATCCCCTCAATGTCCACGCGATCCAGCAGCGTCCCGGCATTGTTGACCAGCACGTCGATGCCGTCGGCCTGTTTGGCAAAGTCCCGAATCATGGCCTGCACCTGGGCTTCGTCGCGCATATCCGCCCGCAACAAGCAGCCGTCCGTCAGCGCCCGCACTTTGTGCAGGGTTTGTTCAGCGCCGTCCCGTGTGCGAAAATAATGCACGCCGACATACGCCCCCTGAGCCGCGAACAACTCGGCCGCAGCCGCCCCGATGCCGCTGCTGGACCCTGTTACAAGCACCTTTTTTCCTCGTAAATCCTGATACTGCATAAGCCACATCCTTTATTTGTGCCGTGCTGTGTTATCTGTCGCTGTCGCGTGATGGTTTCAGTATCTGAAAAAATTCTTTTTCGTCAAGCACTTTGACATTGAGCGTGCGGGCCTTGTCCAGCTTGGAACCGGCGTTTTCGCCCGCAATCACATAGGACGTTTTTTTGCTGACCGAGGAACTGACCTTGCCGCCATGGTCTTTGATGAGCTGCTCAATGTCCGATCGCGACTGCGACAGCGTGCCGGTAATCACAAAGGTCTGTCCGGCCAACACCGTCGAGGCCTTTTGTTTCGGCGGCGTCGGTTTTACACCGGCAGCCAGCAGACCCTTAATCACCTTCCGGTTGGCAGGGTCTTGAAAGTACTCCACAATACTTTGCGCCATTACCGGCCCGATCTGATCAATGGCCTCTAACCGAGCCGCCTCGGCTTTCATCAGAGCCTCCAGTGAGCCGAATTCCTCGGCCAGAATCTGCGCCGATTGGCCGCCGACGTTGCGAATGCCCAGCGCCGCGATCAGCCGCCAGAGCGGACGGGTTTTGCTGGCTTCAATGCCGTCTATGATGTTTTCGGCGCTTTTGGTTCCCATTCGCTCAAGCTGCGAAAGCTTGAAAACGTCGAGTGTGTAAATATCGGCAAAATTCTTGACCAGTCCTTTTTTGACAAGCTGCTCGATCAAGGCCGGGCCGAGTTTTTCGATGTCCATCTGGTTTTTGCCGACAAAATATTCCAGTCGTTCCTTGAGCTGGGCCGGACACTGCACATTGATGCACCGCAGATAGACGCCGGTTTCGTCTTTTTTCACCTCGCCGCCGCAAGCGGGGCATCGGGTTGGCACGGCGAACGGTTCGCTTTCGAACAGCCGGCGCTGTTTTTGGACGACTTTGACGACCTGCGGAATGATCTCGCCGGCCTTTTCGATAACGACGGTATCGCCGCAGCGGACGTCAAGCTTTTGCAGCAGGTCGAAGTTGTGCAGGCTGGCGCGTTTGACGGTGGTGCCGGCCAGTTTGACCGGTTTAAGATTGGCCACCGGCGTGAGGATACCGGATTTGCCGACCTGGACGGCGATGGATTCAACCACCGTCTCGGCCTGCTCGGCGGCGAACTTATAGGCGATGCACCAGCGCGGCGCCCGACCGGTTGAGCCAAGGATGTCCCGCTGATCAAAGCGATTGATTTTGACCACCAGCCCGTCAATCTGGTAATCCAGCGACTGCTTTTTATCCTCCCATCGATGACAGATTTCAAGCACCTCGTCAATATCGGCGGCACATTCTGTTCCGGGATTGACCGGCAGGCCGAGGGTTTTGAAATGCTCCAGCGCCTGCCAATGCGTTGGCGCAAACGATTCGGAACAATACCCCAGCGAATAGGCGTAAAACGACAGCTTGCGCTGCGCCGTGATGCGAGCGTCCAGCAGTTTGAGCGAACCGGCCGCGGCGTTGCGCGGATTGGCAAACAGCGGCTCGCCGGCGTCCTGACGCTGTCGGTTCAGCTCGGCAAACGCCAGCAGGGACATAAAAACTTCGCCGCGGACTTCCAGCTCCGCCGGAATCGTATTGTCTTTCAGATGCAGCGGGATCGAACGAATCGTGCGGATATTGGCGGTCACGTCGTCGCCGGTGCGGCCGTCGCCGCGGGTGGCCCCGCGAACCAGTCGGCCATGCTCGTACATCAGACTAATCGCCAGCCCGTCAATCTTCGGCTCGACGACATAGTCGTAAGCCGCCCCTTCCAGCCCTTTGGCGACGCGCTGGTCAAATTTGCGTAACTCCCCTTCATTGTAAGTATTGTCGATGCTGAGCATCGGCACTCGATGCGCCGCCTGCGCAAAGCCCTCAATGGGCCGCTCCGAAACCCGCTGAGTCGGCGAGTCCGGCGTCACCAGTTCCGGATGTTTGGCTTCCAGTTCCCCGAGCCGTGCAAACAGCCGGTCATACTCCCGGTCGCTGATTTCCGGCGCATTCTTGACATAATACAAAAAGTCATGCCGCCGAATCTCAGCCCGCAAGTGTTCAATTTGTTCGACCAATGGATTTTTGCGCATTTTTCTATTTTACCGGTAACAATTTTCTGTATTATACATCAAATATCATAGTTGTAAATTGCCTGCCGAAAGGGCGCCCTATGCGGCCAGAATCATCCCGCCGGACGACCGTATGGACCACAAAATCGTGATTATCCGGCCGGGGCAACGGTCAGGAGTTTCCACGCTCCGGCGACACAGACAGCAATAAAAAAACCACGTACGATCTGACGGGGCATCAGGTGCATCAAATGGCCGCCGAGAAAGCCGCCTATCAGGGCCGTCGGGATAATATAGGCCGCGATTATGAGCGATTCGGACATAGCGATCCCATGCGAAGGCAGCGTTACGGTCTTGTAGACAGCCCCTATCCAGGCGATCCCCACAATCACGGATGCGGAGTTGCTCATTGCGCGTTTAAGCGGCAGCCGCAGAAAAAACTGCTGCATCGGTGTGGCGACCGAGCCGGCGCCGATTCCCAGCAATCCGGCCGCCAGACCGGTAATCAACCCGATACCGGCTGAGAATATCTTCAGTAAGGGCGTTTGATAGGCGCGCGGATCGCTGCCGTTGATGCTGGGCATAGGCGGTCGGAACAACCGCAACGCATTATATACCGCCACCGCCGCCAGATACCCCCCGAACAACCGAGCCAGCAAGTAACTGTTTCGTCCGGAAAAAAAGGAGATATTGCTCAATGCCACTCCGGCCAGAATTCCCAGGACGGCCAAAGGAATCATTCGCCACAAGACCGCCGGAACCAGCGCATCGGCCTTGTGATGGGCCAGCAGAGAGGCGATTGCGACGCAGAAATTGCAGATCATCGAGGCAGACTGATACAAATGCTGGTTTTCGCCGTAGAAAAAAACCATCGCCGGAATCATAATCAGCGAACCGCCGATGCCGAGCATCCCGCCGAACAGCCCCATAGCCAAACCGATGCCGACCAGAGTAGCCGGATCCACTACGTCCGCCTTGGTTCAAACAGCTCGTTGAATTTTTCGGCAATGTCCGGCGCAGCGCAAAGTGTCTGGCCGATCAGCACGCCGCCGATGCCGAGGCGAATCAGTTTTTCCACATCGCGGCGGGTTCGGATGCCGCTTTCGGCGATCAGTTCACGGCGCTGCTCGGCCAGTTCAGCCAGACGACCGGTGGTACGGATATCCACCTGCATCGTGCGCAGGTCGCGGTTGTTAATGCCCAGCACGCTGTAATGCTTTTGCGGAAAGCCGATGAGACTGCGGACCTGCAGGAGCGAGTCGGCGTCGTGCACCTCAATCAGAGCCGTCAGCGTCAGCTCGTTGGCCAGAATCAGCAAGTCCATCAGCATCGACGGCGTCAGCGCCTCGGCAATCAGCAAAATCGCGTCGGCCCCGGCGGCGCGGGCCTCATAGACCTGGTACGGATCGACGATAAAATCCTTTCGCAGCACGGGCAGTCTGACCGCCTCCTTGACAGCCGTCAGATAACCCAGGCACCCCTGAAAATACTTTTCATCCGTCAGGACGCTGATCGCATCGGCGCCGCAGGCTTCATACGTTCGTGCAATCTGAACGGGATCAAAATCGTCGCGAATCACACCGGCTGACGGCGAGGCTTTTTTGATTTCGGCAATCACGTTCAGCCCGCGCGGATTGGGCTTGGTCACGGCATGATACAAATTGCGGCATTTGGGCAGGCCGATCGCTTTTTCCTTCAGCGCTTCAAGCGGAATTTCCGTTTTGCGCTGCGCCACGACCTGCCGCGTATCCGCCAGAATCATATCGAGTATGGTATCCATTGTCGCCCTCGGCTCAGGCATCAGAAGACACAGAACAGAGATCGGAAATAAGAACGTGTTCTGTCATCCGGCGCCGGTCAACTGGACCTATTTTGATAATTCCACAAAGGCCATCCGCAACTGGCTGAGCGTCGCGTCGAGCATGGCCTTTTCTTCGGGCTGCAAATTATCTTTGCATTTGCTTTCAAGCATATCCAGCAAGTCAATATTGTAACGCGCCATCGCCCAGTCCGGCTCGATGTGTTTGTCTTTGTTCTCTTCGGTGCGAATCAGACCGAGGGCATAAAACGCCTGTGTGGCCAGCATACTGACCAGCCCCGCAAAATCCGCCTCAGGCAGTTCGGAGCGCTCTTTTTCGGAGGAGGCCTGATCAACTTGTTCTTTTAGTTTCTCCTTTTCTTTCTGAGCCTGTGTTTTCCAGTCTTCATCAATAATCAATTTTTTTTCTTTGGATTCATCCGCCATGATGTCGTCCTTTCTGAATTTTCGGGTTTTGCTCCATCGTTTCATATCCGACGAAAGCTTCGCTTCAGATCACGTTTGGCCTGCTGTTCGTGCAATTTTTGGCGTTTGTCATACTGGCGTTTGCCGCGGGCCAGACCCAATTCGACTTTGGCCAATCCGCGCGAATTAAAATAAACACTCAACGGAATCAGAGTAAAGCCGCGCTGCTCCAGTTTGGTGCGGATCTTTTTAATCTGGCTTTTGTGAAGCAGGAGTTTGCGCTTGCGCAGCGGATCGTGATTGACATAGCCGCCCTGTGCATAGGGGGCGATTTTACAGCCCATAAGCCAGCATTCGCTATCCAGGATCCGTGCAAAAGCCCCTTCAAGATCGCACTGTCGGTTGCGCAGACTCTTGACCTCAGTACCGACCAATTGGAGACCGGCTTCCACTTTTTCGATTATCTCGTAGTCATGCCAGGCCCGTTTATTTCGGGCAACCGAACCGGCGGCAATTTGTTTTTTCGGCTCTGCCATAAGCGGCTATCATACCACAAGCCCCGGCGTTTGCAAGGCTGAAGCAAGTGTGGTCAATTGTGCCGGCTTTGTGCCCATATAGGACTGGACGACATCAAAAAAAGATGTATAATAAAGGGGAATAAATGACGTGTTGAATGCCTCGACTGTCGGCGGCTGCACAGAAGCCAGTTTGATATATTCAGGAGCTGTTATGTTTCGTTTCTTCTACCGTGGCGATCCGTTTTCTCAGGCGGCCAAGAGTCTGGCCTGGGGCGCTTTTATTACCGGCCTGCTGCTGATCGGCTTTGGGATGCTGGTGTTTATCTTGCGGGATTTGTTCGCATTCCTGGCGGCGGCGATCTTCTTTCTGGCCGGTTTTTCCGCGATTGGGTACGCGGTTCGCCTGATGATTGCCCGTCATACCATGAAAAATTCAGACAACTTGTATCGCGACAATGTCGAAATCCACTTTGATGACGAGTTTGACAGATAAATTGATTTCGATATCTTAAAGCCCATCACAAAAGCAGATTAGTCTATTCCTCCGGCTTTGCTCCCCGAAGACAGAGACAATCAGTTGCACGACACCTGGAGCGAGGCCAGCGCCACGACCTGATTGTCAAGAAACTGAAAGACACTGTCCAGGCCGGTGAGGTTGAAAATCGACTGGGTCTTAGGCTGGACCGAAGACAGAACAAGCCGACGATCATTGTCAAAGAGGAGCTTGCGAAGTTTGAGCAGCTTGGCAATGCTGGAGGACGTAACGATCTGCACCTCGGCAAAGTCAATCACCACGTTCTTTTCCGGGTGTTCGGCAACCATGGCAATCGTCGTTTCCAGCTCTTCCCCCATATAAGGTTCCGGAGCAAGATTCACCAAAATAACCGATTCCGACCAGTTTTGAATACCCATACAAATCTCCTGAATAGGGTCAAACACTTGCGTAATCTCTATCGACACGGGATAAACGGCAATTAAGCAAAATTCTCTAAAATCACCCTCATGCTCCGTACAATTTGCGTTGTCAATGGGGAAATTCACACACCTGCGGGGCCTAAAAGTAGCAAAAACCTTGCTTTTGCCGTCTCAAAAAGGTATAATATGGGAAAAGAAAATATTTCTTAACCATTTTATGGGGTGGCTTAAAGGATTGAACTTATGAAAAAGGCACGATTTCAAGGCCTGAATTTACTGTCTATTCTGTTATTGTTTATCGGACTTTTCGGCGATGTCAGAGCCGAAGCGAC
>DSDR01000036.1 GCA_011048645.1 Phycisphaerales bacterium | reverse complement strand
TTTTAACGATGTCCATTATCGTTTGAATGTAACTTGTTGCACTTGACATAGACTAACCTCCGAATCTTCAAATCTAAAGCCATTCAGTTGTCCGAAAACCCCCAATATCAGAGACCAATATCAAGAGTTTTTACATCTTTTTTGAAACAAAAAAACACCTCTTACAAACGTGCTTGTATTTTTTTTGTTTACAGTAAAATTAAAGTAACTTATAATAAATCCAGAACGTGGTTATCACAAATTATCTTTTGGAATACCTCAAATTAGAAAATCTTATTATGAATCTGGAAACCGCCAAACTTTTTTGTGATGTAGTGGAATTGAAGAATTTTTCTCGCGCCGCCGAGATACACGGCATCAGCCAATCGGCGGTTTCTCAGCAAATCGCTCAACTGGAAATGGAATACAATGTTCAGTTAATTGATCGTAAAAAACGTCCCATTGAGCTGACCGCAGCAGGGGAGATATTCCTGAAGGCCTGTCGGGACATCATTGAACGCTATCAGCAGCTCAACAGCGAGATTGCCCAGCTTAGCCGCCAAAGTTGTAAAATTCATCTGGCGGCCATCTTCAGTATCGGTATGCACACCCTTCAGCCGTATGTCAAAAAATTTATGGGTATTTACCCGGAAGTCAATCTATCCATTGAATATCAAAACGCCAAGGATATTTATGATCGGTTGCTCCGCGGCGGTATTGATATCGGCGTGGTCGCCCTGCCGCATCGCGACAAGAACATTGAGGTCTATCCGTTTGAAAATGAAACGCTGCTGCTGGTCTGTGCGCCGGAACATCCTTTTGCGAAGGAATATGAAATTGATATTCATCAGCTTCAGGGAGAAAAATTTATCGCTTTTTCCGCCGATGTTCCGACCCGACGGCACGTGGACGCCATTCTGAAAAAATACAATGTTCCGGTTCGCGTCCTGATGGAGTTTGATAACGTTGAAACCATCAAGCGGGCGGTTGAAATCAATGCGGGAATCAGCATTCTTCCCAAGCCTTGTCTTCGAAGCGAACTGGCGGCCGGCACCCTGAAAACGGTGGCGTTTACCAATGAACACTTTTATCGTCCTACCGGTATTATCATACGCAAAGACAAACACTTAGTCAAAGCCGCACGGTATCTGCTTGAACTGCTGCGCAAAGACTTCGAATCGGAACTATGAAAATACAAGCGGTCATATTCGATCTGGACGGCACATTGACCGAGCCGTTCCTGGATTTTGATGTGATACGTCGTGAGATCGGCATCCAGCCGGAAGGCATCGGGGTATTGGAGGCGCTTTCGGCCATGCCGGAAACTCAGCGGAAAAAGGCCGAGGCGATTTTGGCGGCTCACGAACAGACCGCCGCGGAACATTCAACGCTCAACGACGGGGCGGTCGAACTGCTGAACCTCTTGCGGGCGCGTCAAATCCCGGTGGGCGTTCTGACACGCAATACCCGTCAAAATGCGGTTTATGTTGCCCAAAAGCATAATTTGCGTTTTGATGCGATGATCTGTCGGGAAGACGGCCCGGCCAAGCCCGACGGATACGGCGTAGCGGCGTTATGTCAAAGATTCGGCGCAGCTCCAAAACAAACGCTGGTCATCGGTGATTTCAAGCATGATCTCGAAGCGGCGCGAAATGTCGGAGCCGTAGCAATTTTGTTGAAAAATCACGCGAAAGCGGATATGTTTGAACATCTGGCCGATTATGTGATTCATCGGCTGAACGAGGTGCCGCCGCTGATTGATCAAATGGAACAGAACCGTTGAAAGGATGGTTATGCGACTGATATGGATATGTTTTGCCGCCCTGCTGGTTGGATTCGCGGAGTCCGCAGTAACTCAGGATACACCCTGCTGTTCGGCAGATGAAGAAAACGTCTCGACTGACCGGACTTCCGCTTCGCCGCTTGAGCAAATCCTCAGCCGATTACAAAAAAATGCTTTGGCGCTTACGTCTTGTACCTCACAAATTGAGTATTTGTTTGTCGAAAATCCTGACTTTCTGGGCTCCCAAACACTTCGCAAGGGTCAACTGTTCTACCTGAAAAGCGATGGCCGCTCGCGGGTGCGAATTGAGTTTCATACGCTCAAGCAGGACGATTTTGATGAAGAACAGCGCCGCGAGGTCTATTTATTTGACGGCGTTTGGCTGACAAAGGTTGATTTTGCACTTGAACAAATCGATAGGGTTCAGCAGGCCCCGGAAGATGAACCCGTTGACGCACTTGACTATATCAGCCATCGTTTTCCGCTGGTTGGCTTTTCAGGCAGCAAGCAGTTTGATTCGGAGTTTGACGTGCAGATTGCAGAGGCTCAAGAGGATGATGACCCCAATCTCATCCACCTGATTTTGGATGTGCGTGAGGATTCGCGGTACCACAAGGACTATGAGAAGGTAGATTTTTGGATTGACAATAACCTTTTTTTGCCTCGCCGTGTTCGTGCCCTTTCGACTCAGGACGACATTTATGACATCCGTTTTGCCCATATCCAAACCAATAAAAAAATGGAAAAACAGACTTTTACGATTGAAACACCGGCCCATTTCCGTAAAAATATAGAACCACTGAAGCAGGAACCTCAAATGAAAGGACAGGACTGATTATGGCCAACGGTTTGGTAGTCTATTACTCGCGCAGCGGCAATACCAAAACCATGGCCAAGGCAATCGCCGAGGCGATGGGGAAAGCCGGTGTTCCGACCAAATGCAAAAGCGTAACAGATGTCAATGTTGACGATCTTTTGGCCGCCGACGCCATTGTCGTCGGTTCGCCAACTTATTATGGACATGCGGCGGCTCCAATAGCAGTAATGTTTGACGAATCCGTCAGCAAGCACGGCAAATTGGACGGCAAAATCGGCGCCGCCTTCTCCAGTTCTGCCAACATCGGCGGCGGTAATGAGACGACCGTCTGCGGCATTCTTCACCGAATGCTGATACACGGAATGATTATCCAAGGCGACCCACAGGGCGACCATTATGGACCGGTGTCCATCGGCAAACCCGATGACCGGGTGCTGAGCCAATGTGCTCGACGCGGGCAGCGCATCGCGGAACTGAGCATCAAGCTATTCGGGTAAAATATTGCCGCAGGTTCAAAAAAAGGTTGCAAAACGCCGCTCAAACCGGTAAAAAGGCCAACTTGTTATTGGAATTCACTATAAAACAATACTATTTTATGACTGCTTGGGAGGTATGATTCATGCAAGCTTACGAAAAACTGAAGACTCTCGTTGCGGAGATTGAATCGGATATACAAAAGGCCGAGGGCGGCAATAAGGCTGCCGGGACCCGCGTCCGCAAACAAATGCAACTGATCAAACAAGCGGCTCAGGATGTTCGCAATAATATCCTTGAGATTCGCTCGACCGAATAGTAACTGCGGAGATGTTCTCTGTCGTTAGGCTTTCGTATCGCAACAAACACAACCTGAGTGGAAATGAGGACTGCATGCCCCCGACCCGATTGTTTGATTTGTCGGATCTGGACTTGAATAAAGTAGAATTTGACCGTCAGTCAATTGCACAGGTCAATCCGCAATCGTATGAGATGGCCCATCTGGATGCGATTGTGTGGTATGACTTGCCCCGCATGTTGTGCCTGGGGTACAAGGATGTCACGGATAAAGAATTCTGGATTCGCGGCCATATTCCCGGCCGGCCGATTATGCCGGGCGTGATTATGGTCGAAGCGGCCGCACAGTTGTGCAGCTTTTTTATGAAACGGATTTACGGCCTGGACGGATTTATCGGATTTGCCGGCATTGACGAAACCAAATTTCGGGAGACGGTCGTGCCGGGCGATCGGCTTTATCTGTTGGGGCATATTCATAAAGTTCGTAGCCGGCAGTTCTCCGCCAAAGTCCAGGGCGTTGTCGATGACAAAATGGTTTTCGATACGGTCATAAGCGGCATGAGGGTCTGATGGATACGGCGGCGTGGGAATCGCTGTTTGAGGGTTCTTTAACGCTTTCGACTGAACACACTGATGTTGACACCCTTGCGGAGCTGCCTGCCCGCAGGGGTGTTTTACTCTTTGCCGATGCAATGAATCAGCCGATTCAGCTTGTCCAGACCGCCAATCTAAGGGCCCTGAGCCGTTCGCGTTTGGCCGACAGCGGCGACGACACCCCGCATCGCAAGGCCGATATGGCCTCCGTAACACGGCAGGTGTATTATGTCTGCTGCACCAATGATTTCGAACGTCAACTTCTGTATCAGCGGCTGACTCACGCAGTATTCGGCGCACAATGGAAAAAGTGGATCGCCCTGCCGCGGCGAGACTATGCGGCGATAGACAGGACGCGACCGTTTCCCTGTTTTTATTTGACCGGAGCTGTTGAGCCTGATGAATCGGTTGACGTGTTCGGGCCGTTTGCCAATCGCCGCTCGGCGGCTCAATTTTGCGAGAGCCTGAACTTTGCCTTTGAATTGTGCCGCAACCCCGCCCTGCTGGACAGCGGCAATCCCGAAAGCTGTCCCTATCTGCAGATGCGGACCTGCCATGGGCTGTGCTGTCATGAACACGGCCGCACGGCGTATGCCCAACACGTGGAAAAGGCCGTTTGGGCCGCCGATGGAAATCTCACCGGGGCCATCGATGACCATCGTCGGCAAATGAAACAAGCCGCCGCGGTGCTGGACTTTGAGGCCGCCCAACTTCGCAAGAAACAGACTGACCGATTGAATGCGCTTTTGCATCCCGATTTTGCCTGGACGGGACGGCTGACGAATTTGCGGATTGTCCAAATCGGCCGAGGCGAAAAGTACCTGCACAAAGGCGAAAAAAAGAAAGTGCAATATTATCACTGTTGGCGGATCGACATCGACGGCGTCTGCCTGTTGGGCAAATTTGCGGAAAACGATCCGGCCGAGCTGGAAGGGATTCTCAAGCAGGCTGAATTTAACACTGCCGGAGAACCGGAATACTATCCTTATGCCCTGAACCGACAAGAACACGTGGCGACCATCGGCTGGTTTCTCTATCGTAAAAACCGTCCCGGCCTGTGGTATAACGCCTCAGCTTCATTTCCCACTGCAGAGATAATTCTGAACGAGCTGTCTTCAGCTCATTAACCCAAGTTCCGCAGTTTGTAGAAAAATAAATTTTATGGTGTCATCCCAAACTTTGGGACGATAATAAAATCTTGTAAGGCATTAAAACATAGCAAATGGATCGCTGAACACTATTGCGATGACGCTTCAATTATACTTACTTATATTTCAGACAAAACATTACCTTGATGTATCCATACAACAACCGCGCTGATCGATCAACAAAGTTTTGTCAATCACGCCTGTCTGGGGCACAAAAAACAGGCTGTGCAATGATATCGCACAACCTGTCCCGTTGCATATTGATTGAGACATGCTTACTTTTTCTGCATACCTACTCACTTAACGACGACGACGAACCAAGGCCAATGCGCCCAGTCCCAGCAGCGACAGTGTGGCCGGTTCGGGAATGACGCCCAAGGTGTAATTGCTGATATTGCGATTGGCCTGCCAGGTGAAGTCATACGATCCGGCGGGAAGTTCGGCTGCATAGATCAGCATCAATCGTGCCCTGTCGCCCGGCGTGCTTCGTTCTTCAATGTGCATGGTCAAACCGGTGTCGGTAAATGTTCCGGCTGGCCCAATATGGCGCGTCAGCCAATCCGCCAACACCTGCGCCGATTCGGGGGCTTCGTGTCCCCACGGAGTGATGGGTTCGTCAAGCGGGCGCCAGTTGGTGGTTTCACGGAGCAGACGCTCCTCAAAAGCGATCCACACAGTGGCCGTCTCCGAGAGGGTCAGGGTGTACACGACATCAATCGCGGCGTCCTCTTTGTCGTTATTGAAGGTGCGGACATATTCCGAACCAACCAATGCATTCGGTACGTTATTCCACCAAAACGTCCGGTCTGAAAAAACATATTCGCCATTCTGCAGACTCCCCGTCAACGGCGCAGTACCCGGCTCATAGTCGCCAATCGGATCGCGGCTGTCCGGGCCGTGACCATCGGCGCGCTCGACGACCATAATTGATGCCGATGCTGTAGCGCCCACCGCCAGCACCAATACCCAAAACATTAACTTTTTCATCACACAACCTCCAGATAGATACACACCGCTCGTTTCAATTCACAAGGGATCCGCCAACGAGCCTTAGCAAATACCCTCAACAATACACACCACAATCGTGTTGATGATATATTTATATTCTCAGAAAGAGGGGTATTCTTTCAGTAATTATAAAAATTTCGGACAATTTGTTACGGCTTCCACCGATCGACTGTGCTTTTTTCTCGATACCAGCAAGATACCCCTGTCAAGGGATATACCAGACATAAAAACAAAATAAACTATCAAACATGCCCCATACCGCCGCCCTTGGATGTTTTTATCGCCGTCGAGGAAAGTGGCCGGTCCCTACTGTATGGACAAAATGAGGAATTACGGCAGGCGATTTTCCCCATTCATCCTCGAAATAGATAACCTCGTGCAGAGTCACATCGAGCGAATTGATTAGCTTGATCACGTGGTCATTGTCCACGGCCCGAACCATTTTGGCCGAGGCTATGCGAGCGCCTTTGACATCATCAAGCACGATGGCATATCGGCTGTCGCGCGCTTCATAATTGAAGGTACAATTCTCAACCGTCAATTCCTTAGCGTGCCGTGCCCACAATCCATAAGACGGCTGAACTCTCAAATTGGAAACATTGTATTGGCCGACGCCCAGCTCCGGCGGCGACTGCTGGCAATCCGACAGCGGATTGCCTCCTTTGACCAAAACATGGACGTCCTTGAATTGGATATTTGTTATATAGCCGGCGTGTTTTCCGTTGGGCAGCGTAAAGTCCAATCCTCCTTTGACCGTCTCGGATGCGGGCAGTGCATAACCGGCGACAATCGGAGTCGCCCTGTTCTGGGAGCCGTCATAGGGTTTCCATCGGGTGTTGCGGTCCCTGTATGAGCTGCCGCCGTACACTTCATCAATATCGATGGCGTTGAGAATGATATTCTCGACTTTTCCGATGTTCACGTTCGTACAGAGCAATTCGTTTCGTTCTCTTCCGTTTTCCGTGAATGCATACCGTTTGACATCGGAGCCAAGCACTCGTCCCCGGTTGGAAATCGAAACGAAAAACGGCGTCCGCGTCCGATGCATTTTAGAACGTGAGTGGAGAACGCCTGTATGCCCGCAATTCAGATGGATGTCTTTGACATGCGCCCCGTCATTGGTCGAAATGGAGAATCCGGCCTTGTTGGCGCCGAGAACATAAATATTGTCCACACAGGCATTTGTGATGTCATCGGCGGTTTCCGATCCGATTTGAAACAGATTGCAATTGGTATCGCCGATGATATTGCGCACGCTGAAATTTGCTGCAGGTCGGGTAAATCCGAGCGAACAATCCGAACCCAGCTTGACGATGTCATCCGAACTGATACGGGAATAAATATTCGTGACGGTTACATTATTACATGCCATAAAATCGTAGATATCCCGCGCGTTGCCGCCGTGATATTTGGCAAAGTAGGTGTCGTGCACAAAGATATCATCCGTTCCCGTCGCCAGCAATACAAAATGTCCGCCGCGGTCGATATGCAGCATATTCCTGCATTCGTAATCTCTGTTTTCATCATTGAGAATATAGTAGGGTTCATCCTCTTCGGGATCGTACCAGAGGTCTTCCGTGCGATAAAGGCCGCCGATTTCGATGCGGGTGCATAATTTGAATGTGAACATCTTGTCGCTTCGATTGTCCGACGAATTATTCATCACTCTGTCGCTTGTGACCAGATTGCCGTTTCCGGTGATGCGGCCTGTACCGATGATTTTGATGTTGTCCTGCCGCTCGGCAAAGAACATTGAATTTCTGAAATAGGTATGCCCGACATCCTGTTTGGTCAGCCAGTTTTCAGGGTTTCGATAGGGTCCTCTGTCGGTCGGCGACAAGCCGCTTCGGTATTGTTTATCGCTGAACCAGGTCGATTCGGGAGCGTCGCCGTTTCTCATCGCCCTGATGACAGCGCCGCTTTCAAGATACAAATAGACATTGCTTTTCAGATGAACGGTGCGCACATTATAGACGCCGTCGCTGAAGAGAAGCGTTCCGCCGCCCCAGCGATGAAGGGTATCAATGGCTTTATTGATCGCATCCGTATCATCGGCTCCGTCGTTGCCCGAAACACCAAAATGCCGGATGTCTATTTTACCCGAGTAAAAATAAACCGGATTGGAATATCCTTTATGGTCGCCGCTTCTCACATCGAGCCTGAACATATAGAGCTGATCCGGTTCCAAACCGGAAACAACGGCGCCGGCGTTATTACGGTCGATGGTTCCTGATGAATGGGCCCAGTTTTTGCCCTTGTCCACAGACTGCATTAATCGAATATCGGCGTCATTATCTTCCAAAGTCCATTTGAACTGCACGCGGGTATAAGTCTGCGGTGTTTCGGCGTACGTCAGACTTTTGTCCAGTACTCTTTGAAAATCGGAAACAGTTTTCACCGCGTTAAGCGTTGCCGTTTCCGATCCTGTACCCGGACTTCGCAACACTTCAGGTTCCGAGGTGGTATAGCGTGCCCTGAAAGCGTACGCTCCGGTTTCAGTGAGTTGTACACCGCTGATCACGATTTTGAGATCGGGGCCATTGGCCGGCCTGAGATCAAGACCGGTAAAGGTCAGGACTGAACCGCCTTCGGGCGTCTGTTCGATGGTTACGTTTCCCACCTTCGAATAACTGTAGTTGGTTCCTGTTCGGCCGATAGATTGTGTCGGCAAATCTTTCAAGAGCACGTCGCCGCGGCCAATCACATTTACTGTGGTATTGGTCATCGTTGCCGGGATACCGGCGGGCAAATAAATTTGCACCGTTGCATCCGGACTTCGCTGGCCGGCGGTGAAATAGAGTGTTAAGTCTCTGTTTGTATCAACGGTTATTTCCTCTTGCCCCAAACGAAGACGCCCGCTCAATGCCATACGCTGCCGTTCCATACGGTATAATTTACGGGCGGTTCCATCTTCTGAGGTGACAATCAGCCGGTCTCCAGAGACAAGATCGCCTTCATCTTTGGCGGCGCCTTCTTTGTCTGTTATGCTGTAACGTTGAGCCGACCCATTTTTTGATCGAATTTGAAACGGCAATTGCGACGCCTTGACGGCGGTTGAGATCAATCCCTCGTCTTTGGGGGTATCCACGGTGAACGAGTAGGTGCTGCCCGCAATCACGACGATGGTGTCTTCCGCTATGCGCGCAATATGGGTGGCATTGTCTCCAAAATCTATGTCGGTGCACGTTCTATGGTTATCCATAGCGCGTGTAAACGGCACAACACTCATCAGCATAATGAGCAGCTTGTTCAGCGGTACGTTCATTTCCAAAATCCTTTAATAGAAATTTACTCGATCATTTACCCTTTACTGTATTGGATTATTCTCAAACACCGGATCCGCCGGCGATGACGATGTCGTCCAGGCGCAGTTGCGCTCGCGCGCCGCTGTCGCCGTCGAGGTGATAATAGCGCCACAGCAACTG
>DSDR01000040.1 GCA_011048645.1 Phycisphaerales bacterium | reverse complement strand
TGCGCATAAAAAAAGCAGCGGCAAGGAGGAAACCGCTGCTCATTCCCAGGCATAGAACCTGGCATTAGAAGGAGGAGGAGGGTAATGTTCTTATTTCAAAGTTCGCTTTACTTTACGCTCTTACTCGTTTCACTTCTTCTTACGTTCTATATCGGCCTTTGTTCTCAGTAATTTTACCCATTTTTAATAAGGAAATCAACCCATTTCCGCAAAAAACCTGCAAATTCATTCAATATCATTAGTTAAGACGCCGCCCAACCGGCAATTATTGGTGAAAAAAACAGTTCAATAAATAAATTGTCCCAAAAAAGAGGATATTTTCCTTCAGTTTCGACGCAAAAAAAGCCGTATGCTTTGCCGGTGGAGGAAAAATTTGCTTTGGGCGCTCGGAACGATACAATCAAATCAAACCATTCGACTGGGAAAGGGTCTGTTCGCCAATGCGTCTGTATTTAAGAAAAAAACAGCGAATCGTGAAGGAGCGGGATTTCAAGACGATTTTTGCTCATAAGTGCTTTGTCAGCAATAAGATGATGCGACTTTATGCCGCCGGAAACGGGCTGGATTTTCCGCGATTCGGGATTTCAATCAGCCGAAAATGCGGCCCGGCCGTCGTACGCAACCGCCTCAAACGCCTGGCTCGCGAAGCGTTTCGTCTGAACCAGCACGATTTGCCCGCCGGTCGCGACTATCTTTTAATTTTGACCGCCCGCAAGCCGATAAATAAGGAATGGTCAACATCTGTGATGAAATATCACACGTTTGAATCGCATTTTTTGAAACTGGTAGAAGTGTTGTCAAAAAAACCGTGTTTTCAGATCGACTGCCAAGAACAGAAAACAGGACCGGAAAACCATTGAGCCGACCGGAGAAACAACCCGCTCTGCTGCCAATCGGCAAAGCAGCCCGTCAGGCGGGGCTGTCGCGCCAGAGCGTCCAGTATTACCTGATGCTGGGCCTTCTGGAGGCCACCGAAACCACGCCGAGCGGGCGGCGACTTTTTGACCGCAACGCGATTGAACGGCTGCGTCTGATCAAGCAGCTCAACGCCAGCGGATACACCCTCCGAGCCATCCGCGAACTGTTTTTGAAACAGCATAAACCGCTGAAAGGAAAGGACCTATGACAGATTATCAAACGCAGCAACGCCGTCGCAATATGGTGGTCGGTGTGTTTGTTCTGCTGGCGTTTGCCGCCTTTGTATGGATGCTGATCAAGTTTCGCAATCTGCCGTTGTATGCCACGCAGTTTCGCTCGTTTATCGTCCACGTCGATTTTTCCGAAGCGCCGGGCATCCAAAAAGATACGCCCGTACAGTATTGCGGCTATCAAATCGGCCGGGTCATCGCGGTCAAACCGCCGAAACTGGAGATCGATCAACAGGGTCGATCCATTCCCAGGGTACGCGTCGAGATCGCGATTGAGAATAAATTTTTGGGGGACATCCCCGATCACGCCGAGGCGATGATTATCCGCCGGGGGCTTGGCAGCAGTTACATTGAGCTGAAGATTGATTCGGATGTGCCGGTGGCCGGCCACCTGAAGCCCGGCTCGGAACTGAAAGGCAGTGTCGGCGTCGCCAGTGAATTTTTCCCGCCCGAAGTCCAGAAAAAACTCGAAAACCTCGTCGATTCGATCACCGTCCTGTCGCAAAACACCAATGCCATCATCGGCGATACCGATAATCGAGCCAATATTAAAAAATCCCTTGAAAATGTCACCGCCGCTACCGCTCAGGCCGTTGATACCCTCAAATCGCTCGAATTGTTTGCCGATACGGGAACCGAACGGCTTCAGGACGCCGCGGCCAAACTCAGCGAAACACTGGACTCGATTCGCGGCCTTTCCGAAGTCGGCGCCGCACAGATCGAAGCGGTTGCCGTCAGTCTGGACAATACCCTCAGGGAATTTCGATTGACCCTGTCGAAAATCCATTCCGGCTCCGGCTCAGCCGCCCGGTTCCTCAACGACGGGCGCCTGTACGAAAACCTGCTGGACAGCAGCAAAGAACTGGAGCTGGCGCTGGACCAAATCAAAAAGTGGGCCGCCGAGGCCCGCGAAAAAGGCATCCGCATAAAATGGTGAGAGATTGCAAAGAATCAAAATCACCGATTTACGAATAATTAAACCACGAAGATCACGAAGGAAGTCCTTTTTACGACACTAAAATCATCGTGTTTCTTCGTGCCCTTCGTAGTGAAAAAACAGTCAAATTATTATTTTACGGCTCCTGAGCAGCCTCAATTCGCAATTCTTAATTCTTAATTCACCACGTCTGTGTCATTGTAAAGGTCAGCGTGGTCGTGCTGTCGGCGTTGACATCCACCTTGAAACGACAGGTAAAGGCGTCTTTCTTTTCATACGGCAGCGAGCTTTTATCAATCCGCCAGTTGACATAACGGGGAATGATCTCATCCACGAACACGGACACCGGCTCCTCTTTGCGGTTGCGGATTTCGACGCTGCGGGTAAAGGTGACGAATCGGTCGCCGCGCCGCTGGTCGGTAATCTTTTGTTCGGGTACGACGTCGAAGGCGTCGCCGATATACAGCGACAGTCTTTCACGTCGAGCGGTGTGATCGATCTGGTCTTCACCGACAAACTCAAGCGTTCCGTCGGCCGGATCCGCCTTGAACACCCGCACCCGCCCCTTGGGCAGTGCAATGCCCAGACCGTGCTGCTCTTCATTTTCGAATTCGATTTTAACCTGGACTTTGTCGCTTTGCCGCACCTGCCACTGATTGATGGAGGTCGTATAGACCAGATGTTTGTCCACCGGTACGCCGCGGGCGGTTTCAATCAGCTCAATCTGTTTGATCTGACGGTTTTGAAGCGTGGATTTTCGGCCGAGCGTATAAAGATGATACTCCATAAACGGCTTTTCCTCAAACCCCGCCGCGTCGGCCGCCATCGCCGATCGTACCATAATCGACTCCGGTCTTGGCTGTACCGGCGGCTGAAGTCGGCGCACATCACCGGCAATCAGCTTGATGGTCGCATCGGGATAGGCCGCCCCGCTCTGGTTGTTGATGGTAACCCAGCCGGAAAAATCCAGGGCGTCTTCTTTGTCATTCAAGACCGCCGAATAATCCGCCTTCCAGCCGATGGCCTCGGTGGTGTAGGTCACCTGACAAAGATGCTTGCCGGGTTTTTCGGCGTGAGCCAGCCAAACGAGCGTCGGGCGCGTCAGCAGGTCTTCGGGCTTCTTATCCAGTTCAATTCGCTCGACGGAGGCCCGACTGACAATATGCAGTTGGCCGGACGATTCATCCTGCACAATCAGATCGCCGCCGATGGCCGCGGTCAGTACGCCCTTGAGCAGGCTGGCCCCGCTGGAGCCGCTGCCTTTGACCAGCAGACTGACCGGCTGGTCGATATAGCGCTTCAGCAGACTGTCGGTGTTAACCAGATCATACTCATAGTTCTGCTCCAGAATGGACACCGCGTCCGGATCCGTCAGACACAAAAAGTTCACGCTGGTCGGATCAATCCGCTCGGCTACACCGGTAAACTGCATTCGGTTCAGCCCCCGTTCAAAGGACATCTCCCGCTGCTCTTTGACCACCCCGAAATTGTCATTGTAAATGGTAACAGCCATATCCTTGGGCGTTTCGGCCACGGCGCCCGCGGCCAGGACCAATGCCCCCGTTAATGCCGATACATTGCGACTTGTTTTCATAGCTTGGTCTCCCAAAATTCAAATGAACCGTTTCGCAGCGGACAGCGCCTGACTGCCCCTTGATATACTGTAGCCCCCAAAAGCGATTGTGGAAAGTAAAAGTTGTGTAAAACAAAATTCAATCAGGCTCTCCACGGCTCAGCACATAGGATAAAAGACCCAAAAGGGCATCTTTTGAGGCGGAGTCGGGCAATGGATTGAGACTGTCTTTGGCGGTTCGGACATAGGCTTCTGCGCGGCTCAGGGTATAGGCTGCGGCGTCGCTTTGGCGAATGGCACGGCCCAGCGCCGCCAAGTCCGACTGTTCGGCAAATCGCGAAAATTCAGCTTGCCGCTGCCGCTGGTCGCCCTGTCGGAGCCAATAAATCACCGGCAGGGTCAGTTTTTCATGAAACAGATCCGTGCCGAGGGTTTTGCCTTCCTGGGCCGAGCTGCCAAGAATATCAAGCAGGTCATCGGTGATCTGAAAGGCCATCCCCAAGGCCATTCCGTATTGCCGCGTGCTTTGGCAGACCGACGGCTCGGCACATCCGGCCAACGCGCCCAGATAGCAACAGCCACCGAACAGCGATGCGGTTTTAGCCTCGATAATCGTCAGGTATTCGGACTCGCTGAGGTCACGATCGCCTTTGCGAAGATTTTGCCGGATTTCACCGGTACAGATGGCCTCGGCGGTCTGACACATGACCTCGGCCGCACTCGGCAGATTCAGTGCCGCGGCCATTGCGAAGGCCCTGCTCAAGATATAATCGCCCAGCAGCACCGCCTGGGTATTGCCCCACAGCACATTGGCGCTGGTCTGCCCACGGCGTGTGCGGGCCTGGTCGATGACGTCATCATGCAGTAAAGAAGCCAGATGAATCATCTCGACAATCGCGGCCAGTTCGATGTGATCCGTCTTCAGCGGGCCGACGGCCTGTCCGCTCAACAGCGTCAGGGCGGGGCGCAGCATTTTTCCGCCGCTTAAATCAAGCTGCGCCAGATAATCGCCGACGGGCCAAACCGCACCGGTCAGCACATCGCCGATCCGCTCGCGCACACGACCCAAATCGTCGGCAATCGGACTGAACAAGGTCGGCAAATCCACAGGATGGGGGTCGGTGGTCTTCACGCTCGCTCAATTCAGGAATGGGCCGCCTTAAAGAACAGATTCCGAAGCCGTTTGGTCATCGGACCGGGTTTTCCGCTGCCAATGGGACGTCCGTCCATTTCCACCACACCGATCACCTCGGCGGCTGTACCGGTCAAAAACATCTCATCGGCCAAGTACAGATCAAACCGCGTCAGGTTCTTTTCAATGACACAGACGCCGTCCTGTTCGGCCAGCCGAATCACGACACGGCGGGTGATGCCGTCCAGCGAGCCGGCCTGTATCGGCGGCGTATAAACCGTTCCGTCTTTAACGATGAACACATTATCGCCGGTGGCCTCGGCCACATACCCCAGATGGTTATACATAATCGCCTCGCCGACGCCGGCATCGACGGACTCAATTTTGGCCAGGATGTTATTCAGGTAATTGAGACTTTTAATCTGCGGCGGCAGCGCCAGCGGATGGTTGCGAATCGTCGAGGCGCTGACCACCTTCATTCCGGTCTCGTAAAACGCTTCGGGATAAAGCTGGATATTGTCGGCAATAATAATGACCTTTCCGTCTTTGCACACAAAGGGATTCAGTCCCAGGTCGCCGACGCCGCGGGTCACAATCAGACGGATATAGCCGTCTTTGACCGCGTTGGCTTTGACGGTCTTCTCAACCGCCTCGGTCATTTGCTCAAGGGTCATCGCTATGGGCAGCCGAATGACGGCGGCCGATTCATACAGACGCCGCAGATGGGCCTGTAATTCGAAGACTTTGCCGCTGTAAACGCGGATTCCTTCGAACACGCCGTCGCCGTACAGCAAACTGCGATCAAACACCGACACGACGGCGTCTTTTTCGTCCACCAGACCCTGATCCAGCCATATCTTTAAGGCCATCCTGTTCTCCACTAATCGTATTTTGATTGTCTTTTTCTATTTACCCCACTTTTCCATCGCAAAGCCGGATTACCCGCTGGGCACAAGCCGCGATCCGCTCATCATGCGTGACCATCACAATCGTTTGACCGTCTCGATGCAGGGCTTTGAGAACCTCTAAGATACCAGAACCGGTCTGAGAGTCAAGATTTCCTGTCGGTTCGTCAGCCAAAAGGACTTTCGGCTGATTGATCAGGGCACGCGCCAGGGCGGCTCGCTGGCGTTCGCCGCCGGACAGTTCATAGGGCTTGTGCCGCAGCCGCTCCTTCAGACCAACCTGTTCGAGCAGGTGTTCGGCCCGTTGCACGGTGCGGTTACGAACAGCCAGCCACCGCAGCGTTCCGGCCGAGGCCATCGCCGGAACCAACACATTTTCAAGCACATTTAATTCGTTAAGAAGATGATAAAACTGAAACACAAATCCCACCGTCTTGTTCCGAAATCGGTCGAGTCTGCGTCCGCTGAGCGTATTTAATCGGATTCCATCAAACTCCACCGTGCCGGACGTGGGACGATCCAGCGCGCCGAGAATGTGCAGCAGCGTGCTTTTGCCGCTGCCGGACGCCCCGACAATCACCAGAAACTGGCCCGCTTGAACGGACAAATCCACCCCGCGAAGCACCTCAAGCGTGCGTTTGCCCATTTTGTACGATTTATGTACCTGGCTGGCTTTTAATATCGCCGTCATTGTATTACATCCTTTGTGCTTCCAACACCCCAAGACATCGCTCTGGGTTCACGACAATTTAGATTATAAGTCCCGTAGGGACGAGAGTAAATTAGCCGGTGGCGTAAGCCACCGGTGGGCATACCCTTCAACCCCAAAGCCCCGTAGGGGCGACAGGATAATGCCGTTTACTTTCGCCCCTTCAGGGCTTAAGTTCCATACACTCACCTATACCGGAGGCTCACGCCTCCGGCTAAATCACCTAAAACCCCTTCGGGGTTATCAATTAACCTTTTTGCATTTTCATCATATTTGGCTAACCTGCAAGGTTTCGACAGGTCGTTTGAGTCCGGCCTTGAAGCTGGGCGCTGCGCCGCCGACCAGGCAGGCGACCACCGCGGCCGCAGCGACAGCCGCCAGCAGAACCGGATCAATTCGATTTGGAATATCGCCGATGGCATAGACTGAGCGATCCCATAACTGCCAGCCGTAACGGTGATGCAGCCAATTTTCTATTGCATTCACTCGCCAGAGAAAAAGACAGCCCCCCGCCGCACCCATCAACGCCCCGATCAGACCGGTCAGCACGGCGAACCCCTCAAAGACGACCACCACGCCGCCGACGGGAACGCCGATACTGCGCAGGATGCCGATATCGCGCCCGCTGTGGCTGACGATCATATAGAGCACAACGAACACAATAAAAACCGTAATCACACCCAGCATCAAAAACAACAAGATCAGCATCGCCTGCTCTTTTTCCATCGGGGCGATCACGCTGCGGCGGTTCTGCTGCCAGCTTTCAACCACCACCTGATCCAGCAATTCGCCGCCTGGTTCACTGCGGAAAGCCGCAACGTGCTCCTGCCACAGGGTTCGCACGCGCTGGACGCCCCTTGCAAGCGACATGCCCGGCCTGAATTTGACGGAAATTTCATTGACCCGACGCAACGGACTGTCCATCGCACACAATGTCTGAGCGGTCTCAAGGGGAACATAGACGGCACTGGCGTCCACCTTCACCAGACCGGTATGACTGTTGTCGCTGTAGTAAAAGGTGCGGCTGCTGACCATATCCGTCCCGGCGCGGGCCAGTCCCCCGCGGATATTCAGCGGAAAACTGCTGACGATCAATTGATAAGGAAACGGCTCGGCCTCGTGCAGATAATTGCCGTCCGGGCCGCGACGGACGACCTGGTCGATGCCGATGACACATCCTTCCAGCGACGGGTCATACAACGGGACGAAGGCCTGTTCGGGATGGTCGCGTCGGAAATGGAGACTCTGGCCGAAACCGGTCACCTGGGCATGTCGCTGCGGGTCAATGCCGACAATCTCAATCCCCATATTCCAGCCGCCGCCCGGCTGGGACATCAGACCGACCTGGCGGACCACCGGGGAGACGGCCTGAACAAATGGCTCTCGTTCAAGCTGCTCAATAAACGGCTCATAATAGCCGAAACCCACCAGCGAATCGCTGCTGATGACGCAATCGCCGACGTAGCGATGGTTTTTGTCGCGAAACTCCTGCACCAGACCGTTCATCACGGTCATCACAACCACCACGATAAACACGCACAGCGCCACGGACGCGACCGCCAGAATCGTGATCGGCCGTTTGCGAAAATAACGCCATGCCAAAATCCATTTGTACATTTTAGTTCTTAGTTCTTAGTTCTTAGTTCTTAGTTAAAGCCACTTAACTCAAAACTCAAAACTAAAAACTCATAACTTCTGCTTTTTATTCATATCGTAAAATGTCCACCGGTTTGATGCGGGCGGCGGCAATCGCCGGAATCAGCGCCCCCAGTGCCGCAGCCAGGACACCCGCCGCGGAAATCCACCACACTGACGACCAATTGACCGTGTTGGGAATCTGCGAAAACATATAGGTGCTGGCCTGCCAGACCTTCAGGCCGAAAGCCGCACTAACGGCCTGCTCGATGGCATTGATATGATGCGTAAAGACACACCCCAATCCGATGCCCAGCGCCGCCCCCAGCGCCCCGGCCAACACCCCGAAAAGAATAAAGATCAGCGCCACCGACAGGCTGCCCAGGCCGCAGCTTTTCAGAATCGCAATATCTTTGCGCCGCGTCATCACAATCAGATAAAAAATGCACAGCACCAGCAGGATAATACCCAAGCTGACCAGTCCGAAAATAAACAGCAGCACCCGCAATTGTTTGTGATACTCGGCGATCAACTGGGCCTGCATCTGTCGTGTGGACTGAATCTCGACCCGGCTGAACCACGCAAATCGGTCATATGCAAATTGATTCCACACCCCCCGCACCACCGCCATTGCAGCGTCTTCATCGGTCCCCGGAGCAAGACGGATTTGAATCACATCGGCTCCGGCAGGCGCTCCGGGGTACAGCAGCCGCGACATCGCCTTTATCGGCAGATAGACAAACGACTCGTCAAAATCGCTTACACCGGTGGTTACGACATCCGCGATATGAAAACGAATGACCTGACGGCGAAACCGCGGACGGTCGCCGACGGCCAAGTCCGTCTGCTGAGGCTGAGCCGTCCCTGTCGTCAACACCGCCGGTTTGCCTAAAAAATCGCGAATTTGTTCCATATCGTAGCGATCGGTCTTTTCGTCCGGGCGGGCCAGCACGCCGATGCCGACCATGCCGCCGATTTGACCGTTGGGCCAATCGCCGAAATCAATGTCCTGCGGCGGCACATCGTTTTGGACGAGCAGCGCCTCGGCCAGTGGGCTGACCGCCAGCCGCCGCGGCAGTTCAATCCCCCATACCTTGACCGGACGCACCCGACCGGGCGCGCTGAGCAGCAGACCCTGCCCGCTCAACACAGCGGTGGCCGCCTGCACCGCCTGCGTGGCTTCGAGCTGTTCAATCAGCGCGTCATAATCGGAAATCCGCACGCCCGTCGGCGCCTGAATCAGCACATCCCCCAAATGACGTCCAGCGCTGTTTTCAACCGCGTCAATGAAACCGGTAAACAGACTGTCAGTTACAATCAACAGCGCACAGCTCAGCGCCACGGCCGCGACGCTGAGCAGCACCATCAACCGCCGCTGGAGATATTTCAGGCATAATATCCATCCGATATGCTTCATTTGGCGCTCTTTGGGCGGATCCGGCCCGCCTTACAGGATTTCCTTTTCCGGCTTTGCCGACGACGGTCTGAGCAGCGGG
>DSDR01000032.1 GCA_011048645.1 Phycisphaerales bacterium | reverse complement strand
TCCACTTACACCGGTGCGGCTCAACTTAACAGTGTTGCGGGCGTCAGCGGCGCTGTCAGCGCCAATCCGATGTTTGTCGAAGGTCCGCTGGGAGCGTACTATCTGGATCCGACCAGCCCTGCGGTCAATGCCGGCAATAGATCGGCGGTCCTGGCTGAATTGAATCAATACACAACCAACCCCGCTTTTCCGGTGATTTTTGATACAGGAAATGTCGATCTGGGGTATCACTATAATCCGGCGGATATGCAGCGCCAATTTACGCTGTCGGTTGCTGTCTTGGATAACCAAGGCAACATCCGCGGAACGGTTGCGCTGACGCCGGAAGGGGATTTGCCGGGAACATACTATTATGGTCAGATTGTTGAAATGACGGCCATGCCCTATTCCGAGTATGTCATTACCGGCTGGTCGGGCGGAACAGTCAACGATCAGTCCGCTGCGATGGCCAACAAGGTCATTATGACCCGCGACAAAGACATAACCGTGCATGCCCGTCGCCGCCAGACTTATTTTGTCGGTTTGGCGAGCGGTTTGCCGAGCTTGCAGGACGCGATCGATCTGGCGCAAAGCGGTGATACAATCATTGTTAATCCGGGGGTCTATAACGCGCCGGTCAGCACGCCGGGTGAAGGGGCGTTTATCGTAGCATTCCGTCAAATCAATCTGGATGGAAAAGATCTGCGCATTTCGGGCATCAAACCCGACGATGAAGACACGGTGCGCAACACCGTCTTCAGTCAATACGTATTTAATCTGTTCAATGTGACCGAAAAAACCGTTATTGAAGGGATTACCATTACAACCCGACACGGCTCATATATCGGTCAAACCGGATTTGGGGGCAGATTTGGAGCCATGACAATCTATAATGGAAATCCCGTTTTGCGGAATGTCATCTTCAGTGAAAACAGCACATCGGGCTGGACCGGCGATAGAGAGCTGGATTGTCCCGATGCGATGGACGGGTCAAACGGCGGTAACGTCTTAGGCTCAGCGGTTGTCGTTATTGAGTCTTCCCCCTATTTTGTCAATTGCCAATTCGAAGACAACGTGATTACCGGCGGCGACGGACAAAACGGCGCCGGCGGTTGTAACGCCCATCCGGAAGGCGGCGACGGCGGCTGGCCGGGTCGCGCCTACGGCGGCGCTGTCTATGTCGCTTTCAGCAGTAAGCCCGTTTTTGAAAACTGTACCTTCACCGGCAACCAGGCCATTGGCGGCGTCGCCGGCAATGGGGGCGACGGCATTGTCGTTGACAACACCTCTTATAGGGGCGGACGCGGCGGCGCTTTCCTGTTCCCCGACTCTATCGAGAATGATCGGGATAACTACTGGTGGTGGTGGGACGGCTGGGAACTGGGCGATAAATACGCCTTTTACAGTCCGTTCTTTGGCAGATATGACTGGTCTGTTTGGTCCAAATGGTTCGGTTGGGACCAGTGGAACAGTTGGCAGGAGTTCTTCGCCTCGGCGGAGTTCCAACAGGCCGACTCGACGAGTCCGAAGATTGACGGCTATGAGGAATATTGGAAGTACAGTGCGTTCGGCGGTGCGGTCTATGTCGGTTATCTGTCCGAGGCGACCTTTGTCGGATGCACGTTTGAAGGCAACCAGACGCAGGGCGGCTTGTCCGGCATAGGCGGTCGATCCGGAGACGGCGAGTATCCCACTCCGGACCGACAGTTGAATCTGCCGAATGCCGGCGGTGCGGTCTATGCGGCGTATGAATCAAAGCTGATCTTTGATAACTGCACCTTCGCGGACAATCTGGCCGATACGAGCGTTGTGGACCTTCCGCTGGCTCTGGAAGTCAGTTTCGGCGGTGCGGTGGCGTATGAGTTCGACTGTGAGGTCGTCTTCAAGAATACGATTCTGGAAGGCAACCGGGCTGCGGTCGGCGGTGCGGTGTATGGCCGCGATTCACGGATTGAGATTGCCGACTGCAACGCCTTTGATAACGAAGCCTATCTCGGCGGCGGGTTATATTTCGATTACGGTTCAGCCTCACTGACCCACACGCTGTTGCATAACAATAATGCCAAGGTGCCGACGATTGAGATCACCCCTCCGGATGACGATGATGATGATCAGGTTGTTCCGCCGACGCCGATTGCATCTGATTCGATGCTTGGCCAGGGCGGCGGCCTGTTTGCTGCCGGCGGCGTGCTGGACGTCAAGCATACGGCGTTTTTCCGAAATTTGGCGGTCGTCTCAGGCGGCGGTGTGTATTTGGGCGGCATCCTTGATGAACCGGCCAACCTGTTTAACTGCCTGTTTGCAGAAAATCTGGCCGGACGCGACGGCGCCGGGGCGTCGGTCAACTGGGAAAGCCTTGCCTCCTTTGGCAATTGTACATTTGCCGACAACAGAGACCACGGCGCGTTGGGCTTTACGCTTCGCGGCGGCGGTCTTTATACCGGACACGGCGCCGCCGTGGATGTGATCAACAGCATCTTCTGGGGCAATAAAGCCGAACAGGGCCGGGGCGATCAGATTCGAGTAGGAGCCGGCTTCGAACTGGACCCGCGTCCTTCGACGCTGAACATTTCCTGGTCGAATGTTCAGGCCTTCGGCAGCGCCGCGGCGATATCCGTTGCCGGCGACAGCATCTATAATGTTGGCGATGGTATGCTCGGCGCCGATCCCGCGATTCATAATCCGCTGTTTACGGCGCCGCCCGACATTGAGCCGCAGGAGGTCTATCGTCGATACTATCTGGATATTGGAAGTCCCGCTATTGACGCCGGTTATGAAACCGCCGCGTTCTGGGGACTCAACGAGTTTACGACCAATATCTTTGGCGCGCGCGATCGCGGCGAGGTGGATATGGGCTATCATTACCGCATTGTATCCAAAGCGCCGTGCAGCTTTGCCGATTTGATCTTAAGCGGGCAAATTGATCTGGCCGATTTTGCGGAGTTTGCCTCAGCCTGGTTGTACCATGAGCAGTACGACCCCTGCGGCGAAGGCAACAACTGGTGCAACGGTGGCGATCTGAACTTTGATCGCCGAGTCGATATCGACGATTTGCTCAGTTTCACCGCCTGTTGGCTGGAAAGGGATGAAGAAGCGCCGCGGCCGAATCCGTCGCTGTGGGCCATTGAGCCGAACGCCGTACCGGGAACATTTGATACGGTCAATATGATGATTGCCGAGACCCATGACGACTGGTGGCCGGATGAGTACCTTGAGTTTGAATTTGAATGTGTGGATTTCCCGCAGTTCAGCAGCGGGTGGCAGTCCGATCCATTCTACCAGGTATCCGGCTTGACCCCGGGCTTTACCTATGCGTTCAGGACGCGAGCCCGCGACGGCAGCGGAAATGAAACCGAATTTTCTGTCGTCAATCCGGCGATGGACCGTGGCATCGTCACGCCGGGGTCCAACACGGAAATTCCGCAGGCCGAGTTTGAGGTGCTGCCGGTTGTTTCCGGACCGCTGGCGATTTCGATGACTGCCAGGGCGTACAGTTCGTTCCCAGGCATTGCTTCACTGCCGTCCGGGTTTGCGATACGCTATCAGTTCGCTGAGACGATCAGCACGACGCCGACGCCGACAGTCTCCGGATTTGAATCGCTGAACCGAGCGCAGACACGGCAAAATCTGAGTCCGGCGACGCTGGGGCTTATCTATACGTATCAGGTTCGAATGGTGCTGGTGAACCTGGATACGGGCGCCGAAATCACGGCCGGCGAGTGGTCAGAGCCTGCGGCGGTTGTTTTGGCTGAAGTGGATGTGACCCCGCCGACGCCGGATCCGGCCGCATTTACGGAGCTCTCGCCGTTCCAGCAAAGCGTCGCCGGCAACTTCTACCAGGTGATGGTGGCGGTCGAGGCCGAGGATGACAGCGGCGTGGAGTATCGGTTCCGGGCCTACCAGTCGGAAACCAGCAGTACGGTGGTCTTTGACAGTGGCTGGCGCAATGTGGACAATGTAGCGGAACTGCCTCCGTTCCCGGACGGGACGCCGCAGGCGGGTCTGCCGCATCAATACTGGCAGCCGGTCACCACCAAGAATCTGTTCTACTGGTGGACAGTGCAGTACCGCGACCGGTCGCCGATGCAAAATGCGGGGCAGCCCTCGCCCAGAAAGCGGGTTACGAATACACTGCCCTAATCGCAGCCGGTGTATCAGACGGTGATTGTTCGAGGCCGTCGTCCTGTCCAGGACGGCGGCCTTTTTTGATGACGGGAGTGATTTCGACGTTTTTTGTGCCGGGGGGCTTGACACCGCGGGAAAAGTCATTAAAACAGATGAACAAATGCAGCGTCCAGGCCGTAAAAACGTACACCTTTCGGCGTTTTTGTCGGCTTAGCGCCATCATTCAACGGCATAAGAATTTGCTTTTGTGGCATGGGGCCGTCAAGCCCGTGTCATATAAATTTGAATCATTTTGGAGACGACTATGATTGAGGTGCAGCAGTTACGACGCAGTTTCGGCCCGATCATTGCCGTGGACGGGATTTCTTTCAGCGCCGCAAAAGGCGAGGTGGTGGGGTTTTTAGGCCCCAATGGCGCGGGCAAAAGCACGGCGATGAAGATGCTGGCCTGTTTTCTCAGGCCGGACGACGGAACGGCGAGCATTTGCGGCCGCGACATTTTATCGGACCCCATCGGCGTCCGCCAGGCATTGGGTTATCTGGCCGAGAACGCCCCGGCTTACAATGAAATGACCGTGGCGGGTTTTCTCCATTTCGTCTGCGATGCGCGACGCATTGTCCGCTCCGACCGGCGCAAAGCGCTGGATCGGGTTGTGTCGCTCTGCGCCATCGAATCGGTGTATCATCAGACGATTGACACGCTGTCGAAGGGGTATCGTCGGCGCGTTGGTCTGGCCCAGGCGCTGATTCACGATCCGCCGGTGCTGATTCTTGATGAGCCGACCGACGGCCTGGATCCCAACCAAAAGCACGAAGTCCGCCGATTGATCAGCGCCATGGCAAAGGACAAGTGCATCATCATCTCGACGCATATTCTTGAAGAGGTCGAGCAGGTCTGCAATCGGGCGATTATCGTTGCCCGCGGCCGAATTCTGGCCGATTCAACCCCGAAGGAACTCACCGAAAAATACCAATGCAGCCTGACCGAGGTCTTTCGTAAAATTACAACAACCAAAAAATCCGCGTAAGCAGGATAAGGAGTCCAACGAATGAGCGGCTTTTGGGCAGTCTTCAAACGTGAACTGAAAGGGTACTTTACCACGCCGGTGGCGTATGTATTCCTCGTGATCTTTTTGTTCTTTTCCGGGTATCTTCCGTTTCGCGACGGATTTTTTGAGATGCGACAGGCGGATTTGCGATTGTTTTTCAACGCGCTGCCGCTGCTGTTTGTGTTTATGGTGCCCTCCGCGGCGATGCGGCTGTGGGCCGAGGAGCGCAAGACCGGCTCGATTGAACTGCTGCTGACGCTGCCGATTACCGTCTGTCAGGCGGTGCTGGGAAAGTTCTTCGCGGCGTGGTGCTTTCTGGCCATTGCGCTGCTGCTGACGTTTCCGCTGCCGATGACGGTGGTCTATCTGGGACAGCCGGACATCGGTCAGATTGTCACCGGATACATCGGCGCCTTATTGCTGGCCGGCGGTTTTTTGGCCATCGGGATGTTTTTTTCGGCGTTGACCAAAAATCAGGTCATCAGCTTTATTTTATCCGTGGTGGCCTGTGCGATTTTTGTCTTTGCGGGCAATCCCACGACGCTGGATTATCTGGCGTTGACGATCTCGCCGGCGATGGTCAATGTCGTTGAAAGCCTGAGTTTGCAGACGCATTTTGAGTCTATTTCACGCGGCGTGGTTGAGTTTAAGGATATGGCGTATTTTATCATTGTGATTTCGGCGTGGGTCAGCGCCTGTATAGTGGTCCTTGAGGAAAGGAAGGCAAACTGATGAACCGAACGTTGCGTACCTGGCTGGCGATTTTTTTTATAGCGGTGATTGCCGTCTCGGCCGTTTCCATCACCCGGAGCATCGGACGGTCATGGCGGCTGGACATTACCGACCAGCGGATTTATACGCTTTCGGACGGAACAAAAGCGATTCTGGCCGGGCTGCGGCAGCCGATTACCGTCCGGTTGTTTTACACCAAAACCGCGGCGATGAAAGCGCCGGATCAAATCCGCTTCTACAACAATTATTATGAATTCGTCAAGGCCCTGCTGGAAGAATACGTCGCTCATTCGGACGGCAAACTCAAACTGGAAGTCATCGATCCGCGGCCTTACAGCGATGAAGAAATGCAGGCGATTCGCCACGGACTGCGGCGGTTTCAGATTACGCAGGAAGAGAGCTTCTTTTTTGGCCTGGTGGTGCAGACCGAATTTGGCGCGACGCGCATCATTGAATTCTTTTCGCCCGATCGGCAGCAGTTTGTCGAGTACGACATCAGCTACCTGATTGATACCGCGGTGACGCGACAGAAAAAGCGGCTCGGCGTGCTCAGCGCCCTGCCGGTAATGGGCGATACGGGCTATATGGCGCAGATGATGCGGATGCAGGGCCAGCAGCCCAAGCAAAAATGGGGTCTCATCAGTCAGCTCGAACAAAAATACGAGGTTGTTTCTGTCCCAACCGATACGGACCGCATTGATGACGTCGATTTGCTGTTGGTCATTCATCCCAAAGACATCGGCGAACAAACGCGTTTTGCAATTGATCAGTTTGTGCTGGGCGGCGGACGTGCGATTCTGCTGGTCGATCCGCATTGTGTGATCGATATGCCCGATCCGATGAGTCGTCTGGAAGGAACGGAGCGATCCACCGCCTCCAACGTGCCCGAATTGCTGGCGGCGTGGGGACTGGAGATGCCGGATTATACCTTTGCCGGCGACCGCGAGCTGGCGGTTGAGGGAACCACGGCGCCGAACCGCCGGCCCGAAAAAGTGCTCGGTATTCTCAAGCTGGACCGCACCAGGGGATGCTTCAATCCGGATCACGTCATCAGCGCCAACTTGAACGAAGTGACGATGATGTTTCCCGGCGTACTGAATGTTCGCACGGATTCACAAACCGCCGCTGATCTGGAGTACACTGCCTTGATGATGACCACCGAACGAGGCAACAGTTGGCGCGTCAATACGCCGTATGAGCTGCTGGCGCCGGACTATGCTGAATTTCTGCGGCGGTTCAGAGACGGCTCAGAGCCGGTGGTTATGGCGTATCTGGTGACCGGGCGTTTCACAAGTGCGTTTCCCGATGGGATAGAGGTTGAGGCGGATTTGGATGACGACGATGACGACGACCCGGACGCCGACGGGGCAACGATGCGGCGCATCACCGGCCTGACGGAGGCTCAGGAACCCGGGGCAGTGATCGTCGTGGCGGATGTGGATTTTATCAGCGACATCGCGGCCTATCAGCGTACGATTTTCGGGCTGTCAACCGTCGGCGACAACAGCGCCGTGGTACTCAATGCACTCGAGGATTTGGCCGGCTCCGCTCATCTGATTTCCATCCGTTCACGCGGCAACTTCAAACGCCCTTTTACGCGCGTCGATGAGATTGAGTCGCGCGCCCGGGACAATACCGCCGAAGAAGAAGAACGCATTCGCGCTCAGATTCGGGAGTTTGAGCGGCAGTTGAACGAGCGGATACAATCGCTTGAAGGCGAGAATCGAGGCGAATTGATCAACCAGGCGATTTTGGAAGAAAAACGCGAAATCGAACTGAAGCTGCTGGAAGCTGAGAAACGCCTGCGCGACGTCAAGATGCAGGAGCGTCAGCAGATCGAAAATCTCAAGGTCCGTATGCGCAATTTCTGTACGCTGCCCGGACCGATCCTGACGCTGCTAATCGCCATCGGTATCGGCGTGTATCGCAGCATTCGCCGGCGGTACTATATCAGCCATGCCAGCGACGCATAATCAAGACAACGACGTGGAGATGTAAGATGACAGACAGGAAGCTTTCGATCTTGGCGGCAACGGCCGTGATATTGGCCGGATGGGCGGTGTTGCAGAATCGGCTTGCCCATCGCACCGGAGCGCACCGGACGGCGCTGCGGGCGCCGCTGATTCAGGGGCTTGCTCCGGAGGCCATTGCCCGGATAA
Organism: Phycisphaerales bacterium; assembly: GCA_011048645.1. Lineage (GTDB taxonomy): Bacteria > Planctomycetota > Phycisphaerae > Sedimentisphaerales > Anaerohalosphaeraceae > T3Sed10-213. Next base: position 1,514 of record DSDR01000032.1, on the reverse strand, counting down.
CCGTTGCCTCCGAGCAGGGTGCAAACACCGTTACGCTGACCCGAACCAATGGGCGATTTACCGTGGCCGAAAAGGACGGCTATCCGGCCAATATCAGCGCCGTCAATCGGCTGCTGAGCGATTGTCTGGACATTCGCGCCGCCGAGCATATCACCTCCAATGCGGACAATCACGCCGAACTGGGAGTGACCGAACAGACGGCTCGTTATGTCGTGCGTTTTTTCAATGCGGACGGGGATGAAATCGCCGGTATTATGGTTTCGGAAACGTCTCCCGACCGTCAAGGCGCGTTTGCCCGACTGACCGCCGGCGACGATACCTATTTTATTCAGAATCCGCCGTGGTTATCAACGGGCGCGAGCGATTATGTGAATACGGCGCTGATTGAGGCCGACAGCCAGACAATTCGGCAGGTCACCGTTCGCGGTCCGGAAGGTGAATACGTGCTCAAAATGGCTGACGATGAGCAGACGATTGTGCTTGAAGGAATGCCTCAAGACAAGCAGTTCAAAGGTACGGCCTATCGGACGGTGTTCAGAGCGCTTAGCTCGCTGCGGTTTGAAGATGTGGCTGCCGCTGGAAATGCGCCGGACGATTTGGTGTTTGATCGAAGTTATGTCTGCCGACTGGCTGACTCGACCGTTTATACCTTACTGCTGGCCGAACACGAGGACACGACATACGCAACGGTTACGGCGGAGTTTATGGATACAGCGCCGGTTCAGATCGGCAGGGAGGATTCGCCGGAAGAGCTGAAGAAAAAAGAAGCCAAACTGCTGGCGATGGACGCGGCCAAGGAATTTGCCCAGCGCCATAAGGGCTGGGTTTATACACTGTCGTCGTGGAAAGCCGACGACCTGACCAAGCCGCTGGACGAATTGCTGGAAGATAAGCCGGAACCTGAACCTGCCGGGGCTGCCGGGGAACAGACGGCCGCGGATCAGGCCCCTGAGTCGGACGAGAACTGACCTTCAAGACGGATCGTCGGCAAATAGACCCTGAACGGGCAGACGCAAGCGCCTGCCCGTTTTTTAATTCATCCCCAGCGTCAACTGATCGATGAGCCGGCCTGTTTTTTTCGATGCGTCGTCGCTTGATTTGTGCTTTTGTGTGGGTTTGTGTTTCGGTTTTCCGCTGCGCTGTTTCGGGGTCGGTTTGCTGCCGGGAACCTTTTTCATGGATAATTTGATGCGGCGTTTGAGCGTATCCACATCCATCACGGTAACTGTGACCTTTTGGTGAACCTTGACCACGTCGGCGGGATTTTTGACGAACCGGTCGGCCAGTTCGCTGATATGCACCAGACCGTCCTGGTGTACGCCGATATCCACAAACGCCCCGAACGCCGTAATGTTGGTGACAATCCCCGGCAGTTTCATCCCGACGGTTAAATCGGCGATGGTCGAAACGTCTTCGGCAAACGCAAACGCCTCGAATTGTTCGCGCGGATCGCGCCCCGGACGGGCCAGTTCCTCAAGGATATCATTCAGCGTCGGCAGGCCGACGGTCTCGGT
>DSDR01000297.1 GCA_011048645.1 Phycisphaerales bacterium | reverse complement strand
GATGAATTTGTCCGGAAGATAAAAAAAACGGTTTTCGGCGATCACTCCCGATGCGGTTTCAACTTCAAGCTGCAAGACGCAGCGATTCGGCGCAGCCGGCAACGCCAGGGCGCGCGGCAGGACGCGCGGCAACGACCTGGAAAACGGTCCGATTGCGATGGGATAGTCGATGCGGTCAAGACATCGCCCGTAAAAATCCATACACCGGCAGCGGACCTTGCCCGTCAGCGGCAGCGCGGTGTCGTTGACAACCACCACGCCGTTGCCTTGGAGATGACCGGCCAGATAGGCGTTTTTGTCCGTTTCGAGCGTGACCAGAACAGGGGCGAAAAAACGTCGGGCGTAATAGTAGAGGGCTTTGGGACAACCGGCATAGTCAATTGCGGAAAACCCCGCCGCCGCCGCACAGTCATTGGCGGTCCAAAACAACAGGCCGCCGTTGATGTGATTGTTGGCGCGAAGATGCTCTGCGCAGAGTTTGATCGCGCGGGCCTGAGCCAGTTGGGTCTGCTCGATCTGTGCGTCCAGTGTGTGCGGCGGACGAAATAAATCGGCGCTGTAGCGGGCCAATCGTGCATGGCCTCCGTCCTGATAATTATGTTTTTCGATGGCTTCCGAGCTGCAATAAAAGCGATGGGGGGGACAAATCCGTTCGAGACACTCCCGTCCCGGCAGCGATTGAAGTCCGAACTCGGCCAAAAAACGAGGAAGCTCCGGTGTGTCGAATAGATAATCGCTCGTCGGCGCAAAATCATTCCAAACCCGCCAATCATGATACGTGCCGTCAGTTGGCGCATTAGGTTCTTTTGCCTCTGCGTCCGAGTCCGGCGTGGTGGGGATATAATCCCGGTCGGGGTCCAACTCGCCCAGCAGTTTCGGCAGCAGCTCATGATAAATCGCACGACCGTAGAATTTACGTCCCTGGCCTAAACGGCCGGTTTCGTGCAGATGATCGATGCGACTGTTGCCGCACCACAACGCCAGGCAGGCATAATTGCGCAGCCGCCGCACCACGGCCTGCGTTTCGGCCTGGATGTTGCTTAAAAACCACCGCCGATCCGGATAATAGGCGCTGGCAAATGCGAAATCCTGCCAGACAAGAATCCCCAGCTTGTCGCACAGCCGATAAAAGATGTCGTCTTCATAATATCCGCCGCCCCAGACACGCAGCATATTGACATGGGCTTCCTTCAATTGGGTCAGCCGCCGTTCGTAATCGGCCGGGGTGTGTGAGCCGGGAAACATCGACAGCGGAATCCATGAAGCCCCTTTGATATAGACGGATCGGTCGTTGACTTCAAAACGAAACCCGCCGTCCGGAGCGTCTTTGCCCCGACCAAGCCGAATGGTTCGCACGCCGAAGTCGGCAGTGTGCGTATCCAGAGGCGACCCGTCTCGATCGCAAAGTGAAATTTCCAAATGATAGCAATGCGGTACCCCATAGCCGACCGGCTGCCAGAAAACAGGCCGTTCAATTCGGATCACGGCGGTATTCCGGTTTTCCTCGACCTCAAAATGCAGCGTCTGTTGCAGCTTTAGCCCCGCTCCGCTCAGCGTGATTCGTCCGGTCAGCGGCCCGGCCTGTCGAGTGGCGGCTCGCCGAACGGCAACCGCCACACGCACATCGGCGTAATGTTCGTTGCAGTCAATGGTACGGATGTGAACGTCTTCGATGCGCGCTGTGTTCCAGGCTTCCAGCCGCACGGGACGATAAATGCCGCAACCCGGCAGCGCCGGCGCCAGTACCGAGCCGAACTGATATTGAGCTTTGCGAATATAAGAACGCCGTGGATCGCCGTAGTGATGATCGCTCATCGGACCGTATCGCTGAAGCAGTCGTTCGGCGTAAGCTGTCGCCGAAAGAAATTTCACCATCAGCGTGTTTTGCCCTGGACGCACACGATCCGAGATCGAAAAGCGATGCGGCATAAACATATTTTCCGTCTTGCCGATCAATTTTTCGTTGAACCAGATGTGCGTTACCGTATCCAGTCCCTCGAAGACCAGATCGACTTCATCGCAATCGCAAACGTCGTTGGCCAGGTCAATACGTTTACGGTAAACCCATTCACGTTGTGCGATCCAGCTAAAATCTTCGGGATTGGCCTCCAGATCAAACCGAGTGAAACAGCCCGCCTCAATCAGACCGGTATAAATGGACGAAGGGACCGATACGGACATCCATTGCCCCTCCTCCAGATCGCGCATCCGTCGCGCCGCTTCGGGATACTCTTTACATTCCCAGCTTCCGCCTAAATCCAGCGTCCTTTTTTTCATGCTCAATAATCATCGTCTCAAGACAGCAAAGGATACGATACAGCCGAAGGGATTGACCAGCAGCTATCAATCACAGCGGACGTTCGGCAAAATCAGCGATCAGACTTTGAGAATGCTGATGCCACCGATCCGAGCCATGTCGCACAAAATAGTCAAACGATTCGTCGCCGGCCAGCCGACCGAGAACCGCTTTGCGCTGGTCTGGATTGTCAATCGCCTGGATTGCTCGCCGGCGCGCCTGCTCCAGTGCATCAACAAACTGCCCGTGCGCCTCGGTAATCAGTTCCTCCAGTTTCTTGCGAAGATGCCCCGCGTACGCTGGACAGTGGCCCTCGGTGCTGATGGCAATCTGCAAATCGCCGCGTTTGACGACCGCCGGCACAAAGAAATCGCACACTTCCGGCTGATCGACCACATTGCACAAGGTTTCAAGCTCCTGACAGTCCGCAAAAATTCGTCGGTTCAATTCCATATCCTGGGTTGCGGCAATCACAATCGTCGCACCGACCAGATACGCCTTCTCATAGGGGCTAAGCACCAGTTCCACGCGCGGCAGATGAAACGCCTCTTCCAAAACGGGCTGAACCTGTTCTGCGATGACCGTGATGCGCGCGCCGGCCTCTTGAAGCGACTGCACTTTCCTCGCCGCCACCGGTCCGGCGCCAATGACCACAGCCCGTCGTCCGTTCATTTCAAGATAGATGGGGTATTTTGCCATAACCATAGTCTATCACATTCAATGTCCGTTGGCAATCTTATTATCTTTGGACTTACCATACACGGAATGCAGTCATTCGGTGCGTCCGTTCGAACTTATCTGCAACCGTTGTCTAATCAGTGCGGCCGTTGGAATTGAGACCGACCCATCAATTGTCGGTCAGGGATTTGTACCAGACGTTCATACTTTCGATTCGGCCGCAGATGTTGGTGTTATTGGTCAGCGTGCCGGCAAATTGGTAGCCGTGTTTGGCAAACGTGATATTCATCCCCGCTGACAGCGCCCGGGCGATGGTATAGCCGGTTTTGATGCCGCGGTCGCGCATATGCTGTTCCATCGTATCCAATAACTGTTGAGCCAGCCCCCGGCCGCGATATTCCGGCAGGGTGGCAAAATCGGTCATTTCCGCGTTTTGGGCGGGAACATCCATTTCCGCCGAACCGGCCGCAACAAGACGCTCTTGGTCAAAAGCCCCGAAATACTGTACATGCGAGGCCATCGTCTCCCGCAGATAGTCCGGCTCATGAATCGGAAACGGATAGCTCTCAAAAACCTGTTGATACACCTCTGCCAGCGCCTCGACGTCGTCCTCTTCCGCCGGGCGAATGGTCAGCGGTATGGCCGCATGGTCTGTTTCTGACAGGGCGGCCTTTGTTTCGGCCAGATCGATAATGTGTTCGATTTTCTTTTGCGCCGGGTCAAGCTCACGCTGCGGGTCAATGTATTTGGCCAAAAAGACGCCGTCCGTGTCGCCGTTATAAAAACAGGGCACCACCGCCTCCTCAACATAATCGTGTGCTTCAAACAGTCCTTTGACCTGAAGCGGCGCTTTGGCAAAAATCTTGGAATAGTCCCGCTGCTCGGCCAGCGCATCGAGCTTGCCCAGCAGATCGGGCAGGTCCTGACCGCTGAGCTTCATCAGATAAATCCGGTCGCTGACCGGCCCGTGCTGAACCAGTGAATGATCAATCTTTTCAATCGTGTCAAACATCTTGATCTCCGCAGTGGTTTGTGGTTTTCGGACTTTTGAAAATCATGGATCCGAGGACAAAAACAACGGCTGACAGTCCCATACCGAACACGACCGGATCCAACTCATACGGCAGCGGCAAACCGTTGTCCAAATGGGTTTGCAGTCCGATCAGCACCAGTGTCAATCCGCCGCCGGTGATCATCGCCAGCAACGCGCCGACGGAACTGGCGCCGCGCCAGAAATAAGCCCCCAGCGTCGGCACAAACAGCCCCGACACCAAAAAGGCGTAGGCGTACAAAATCGCGTCCAGGACCGTTTGGAACCGTCCTGCCAGTATCACAGCGATAATACCCAGTACCAGCGTAACCGCCTGTGAAAGACGGACAATCCGTTTATGCGAGGCTCGAGGCATCATATACCGCTGGATTAAATCGTTGACCAGATTGCCCGATGAGGCCATCAGACAACTGTCGGCCGTGGACATAATGGCTGAAAAATAGGCCGCCGCGACAATGCCGGTGATCCCCACCGGCAGAATATCGTTAATCAGCATCGGCAGGCCGCGTTCCCGGTCGGCAATATCCAGCTCCGGATACAGCGCCCGCGCGCACATCCCCAGGAACACCCCCATAAACGCCATCACGGGATACTCAAACAGTCCGGCGATATACCACGCTTTGCGTGCCTCTTTGACGCCTTTGCACGAAAACATCCGCTGATACAGCGTCATCCCGACCAGCCAGATCGGCACAATGGTGACAAACCAGTTGATAAACGTCACCGGTTTGATATGGGTCAGTGAAAAGAAGTTCGGCGGCAGCGCTTCGCGCAGCGCAGCCATGCCGCCGATTTCACGCACCGCCAAAGGAATCGCCAAAAAAATCAAGCCGAGCAGCAAAATAAGCCATTGCACAAAGTCGGTATAAATAACCGCCTTGATGCCGCCCATGACTGTATAGATGACGATAATGGCCCCCATCGCACAGAGCGCGAACGTAAATGAGTCCATCCCGAACGGCGCCACATTGCGCAGCGCCGTTTCCGAGGCCAGCTTGGCCCCGGCCAGAATTTGTCCGCCGGTAAACAGCAGATACCCGCCGCCGGAAATCAGCGCCGCCAGCAGCGCAACCCGACCATCATACCGGTACCGAAGAAAATCCGGATACGTTAGCATCTGATGCTTGACGTCCAGTTTCTTGATCCGCGGGATAATAAACACCGCGCTGAGCCACGCCCCGGCAAGGCCCGTAAACAGCAGCCAGCTTCCCGACAGGCCCATCAGGAATCCAACGCCGCCCAGTCCGATGGAAAACCCGCCCCCCACATCGGTGGCGACAATCGAAAGTCCCAGCACCGTCGGCGGAATTCGCCGCCCGCCGACATAATAGTCGTCAGCGCAGCGGTTGCGTCGGAAATGGTAGTAACCGATTCCCAGCAATCCCGCCATATACAGGATAAACAGGATGTAATCAAACGGATGCATGGAAGTTTATTGACCGTTGCGCCGTTGATGCCGTTCGTTGGAGGCCGGAACCAGCGATATCGCCTTGTCGTAGTCGGCCAGCAGCTTGTGAATGCCCACCGCCTTCCACTCGTCGGCGCCTTCCAGCTTGAGAGTCAGATGGCAATTTGGGCAATTTCGATCGCAAAAATACTTCGCGTAAGAATCCGGCTCCTGATACGTCGTGATAACCCCCTCAAAGTTACGCAAAATCACCTTATTGGTGGACCAGCTCACGATGTAGTTGGGCAGGACGGGAATTTTGCCCCCGCCGCCGGGTGCATCCACCACATAAGTCGGACGGGCAAAACCGCTCGTATGGCCGATCAGGCTCTCCATAATCTCGATGCCCTTGCCGATAGGCGTGCGGAAATGGGCCAGTCCCTCGGATAAATCGCACTGATACAGATAATACGGACGCACGCGATTGATCACCAGCTTATGCATCAGGGATTTAATAATCCGCGGGCAGTCGTTCACGCCCGCCAGCAGCACCGATTGATTGCCCAGCGGAATACCCGCATCGGCCAGTTTGGCCAGCGCCTCGGATGACGAGCGGGTGATCTCACGCGGATGGTTAAAATGCGTATTCAACCACAGCGGATGGTGCTTCTTGAGCATTTGAACCAGATTGTCCGTGATGCGGTAGGGCAGCACCACCGGCATACGTGAACCGATGCGAATGATTTCCAAATGCTCAATCGACCGAAGCTCGGTCAAAATCCAGTCCAGATACTCATCCGAGAGCATCAGCGGATCGCCGCCGCTGAGCAGCACATCCCGCACCCGCGGCGTGTTTCGGATATAGTCAATGCCGGCCTGAATGGTCTCTTTGTCAGGAATAAAATCCACGTCCCCGACGCGGCGTTTGCGTGTGCAATGGCGGCAGTACATCGAGCAGATGTTGCTGACCAGAAACAGCACGCGATCCGGATACCGATGCGTAATACCCGGCGCCGGACTGTCTTTATCCTCACTGAGCGGATCGGCCATCTCGCTGGTGCAGGTATCCAGTTCATAGGGCATCGGAAACGCCTGCTTGAAAACCGGATCATTCTGCATCTCTTCAATATCGATCAGCGACAGATAATACGGCGTAATGGCAATCGGGAACCGCGCGGCGGTTTCCTCGATCTGACGGCGTTCATCCGGCTCAAATTCGACGCCGAGCAGATTCTCAAACGTCTCAATGTCGCGTATCTGGTGGCGAAGCTGCCACTTCCAGTCGCGCCACTGGCTGATACCGGCCGAATCATCAATTTTGCCGAATATGTCTTTTTGGCGTTTCGTAAGATGTATCATAATATCTCTCCTGTTATAGGATTTTAAGATTGAAACTGCATCACTTAACAACAAACCGTTGACTTAGCGGTCAGGAAGGGTATCGAGTGCCATCAGGTCAACCACGGTATCCAGTGCGCGGACGATGGCAATCTGTTCCGATTCCGGCAGAACAGCCAGACGCTCGGCAAAAGCCTGATGCAGCAGTTTGTGTGCGTTGCCGACAAGCTCAATGCCGAGCGATGTCGGCTCAAGCCAGACTTTGCGGCGATCCTCGCGATCGCGACGCCGCTGAACCAGCGATTTGGCTTCCAGCCGGTCGATAATGCCGTTGACCGTCCCACCGCTGAGACTCAGTTGCTTGCTGACGCCGGACAGCGTAGTCGGCGAATTCTTTGAGATATAATAGAGGCACAAGAGCTGCGGCCCCGTGATGTTGTAGTCCACTGCCAGCTTGCGCGAATGCGTATCCATTGCGTGAGCGATTCGACGCAGCGCAAGCAGAATACGGTAGCCGACGCCAACATAGAAATCATCACCAGTCAACAATATCTGTTTTTCTGTGTTTATCACGTTTTTCCTGAAACAAGATAATAATAGTTGAAGAAAGTGGCAATAAATACTTCTAACACGAAACATTCTAATCGAAAATTGATTCCTGTCAAGCCTTTTTTCATCAATCGACTTTATTTTTTTTCCGTAAAACAATATAATAGCAGCAGATACATTCGGAATACACGAGCCGTATTCGGGTCGCTAACGGCAACTTTGAAAGGATACAGGTGAGTTTGTGATGAACGATGGAATGGAACGTTTAAATGAATGGATGTGGGGCTACCGGGCGACGCGGGTACTGCATGTGCTGGCGGGACTGAAGGTCTTTGCGCGGCTGGAACAGGAACCGATGACGGCGGCGGCGTTGGCCTCGGCCTTCGACGTCGAGGCCGGATTGCTCGAAAAGCTGCTGATTGCCGGCACGGCGATGGGACTGCTGAAAAAAGACGGCTCAACCTACCTCAACACCCCCCTCAGCAGCGAATATCTCGTTGAGGGCAAGCCGCTGTATCAGGGGCATATCATTGCCCATGCGGCCAATGTATGGGAGGTCTGGACGGAGCTGCCGGCCAAGGTCGGTCTCCAAACGGCTGAACGACAGAACACCGATTCCCATCAGCACTTCATCCTCGGAATGCATAATATCACGATGGCAGGGCGAGGTTCACTGTTTCTGGAGGCGATTGACCTGTCGGGTTGTAAGTCGTTGCTGGATGTCGGCGGCGGGCCGGGGACGTATTCAATTTTAGCCTGCCGACACTATCCCGACCTAAAGGCCACCGTCTTTGATTTGCCCGAAACCATAGCAATTGCCCAAACCGTCATCGCCCAACACGGTCTGTCCGAACGCATCGCCGTGCGCCGGGGAAGCTGGGACAAGGACGAATTCGGAAAAGGTTATGACGCGGCGCTGTTGTCCAACGTCCTGCACGGCCCGACAAGTCAGGCCGGGATGAAACTGCAAAAGACTTTTTCAGCCCTCCGGCCGGGCGGCCTGCTGGCGGTGCAGGAGTTTTTGCTCACCGACGACAAAACCGGCCCGCTGATTCCCGCCTTGTTTAATGTGATGGTCGGCGCCTACAGTCAGGCCGAGTTGACCGCAGAAATCGAACGCGCCGGCTTTACGGATGTTCGCCTTGCTGCCCGCAACGACGCGGTTGGCGGCGCGTGGCTAACGGCCGCCAAACCCGCTTAAATCACAGCCAAAGCCCAAAATCTTCGGAAAAGTCTTGTCCGTTGAGGTGTTCGGTTTTACAATGCCGCCATGGTCATCTTGGCGGGAATTGACGAGGCCGGTTACGGACCGCTGTTGGGTCCGCTGGTGGTATCGGTGGCGGCGCTGGAAATGCCCGAACGTTTGTTGCGCGCCGATTTGTGGGAGCTGTTGGGCAAGGCCGTCGCAAAAGAAAAAAAGCATCTCAAGGGCCGCCTGCTCATCACCGACAGCAAAAAGGCCTATACCCCTTCAAGCGGCCTGACCCATTTGCGCCGGACGGTATTGTCGTGTCTTGCCGCGTCAAACCAGGACGGTCCGCCCCCTGAGACTGCCGGTCAACTGCTTTGCCGGCTTTGTCCGGACGCGGCGAGTCGATTGACGGCCTATCCCTGGCATCACAATCTGGACCGCATACCGCTGGCGGACAATCCCCAGGCCGTCCGGGTCGCTGCGTCAGTTCTGGATAAAACACTGGCCGAACACGAAATACGTCTGCACACGCTTGCCGCCCGTTGTCTTGATGTCGGTTTTTATAATCAGCGGGTCGCCGCAGTCCGCAATAAATCCCGTGTTCTGTTCGGCGAGCTGTGCGGCCTGATCAGTGATCTGGTTCGCGGCGGCGGTCCGGATTCGTTTCAGTTCATCATTGACCGGCAGGGCGGTCGCGTCCGTTATGAACAGGAATTGCTTCGAATGTTCCCGCAGGCCTGTCTGGCCGTGATTCGGCAGGACGAGAAGATGAGTTCCTACGAAATGGGTATTCATAATAAACAAATTCGTCTTCATTTTGCTGCCGGCGCTGACGGACGCTTCCTGCCGGTTTGTCTGGCCTCCATGCTCAGCAAATATATCCGCGAAGTGGTGATGCAATCCCAAAACGCCTATTTCCTTGACCTGTGCCAATCCCTCAAACCCACCGCCGGCTACTGGCAGGACGGCCAGCGGTTCATCCGCGATCTCTCGGAAAAACTCCCGGATTTTACCTTCGAATCCCAACAGCTCATCCGCTCCCTCTAAAACCGACTGTCTATAACGAAATCTGAAGGGGCAGACCTGCGTATTCGCCTTAAAAACGTTCGGGTGTGCATCGATTTTTCGAAAACGTTGATTT
>DSDR01000177.1 GCA_011048645.1 Phycisphaerales bacterium | reverse complement strand
CCTGAAAACCGGCCAAATCTTGTCTGATACACGGTCGGGCACGGAATTTTTTAAGATTCCCTGATTTTTCCCCCGTCCCGATCCATCCCCCTCCTTCTTCAAGTTTTTGCTGTCGGACAACGAGAATTTTTATGGGACGTTAAAAAGAATTGTCAGAACCGCCTTTTTGCATGCCGATTTCTTCTGAAGAAAGCTTCGTTATCGGTCGATAATAGGAATGGCTGTTTTGCCTGAATCTGTCTTTGGCTGGTTTTTTCAGGGAAAAAGACTTCAGAAATTCGTATTCAGCCCGATAAAAAAGATGTGTGGATTCTGTTTCAGGATGCCTTATGGAAATTGTAAAACGGCAATTCGTTTTGAATAAAGGTTCAGAAAAGTATATTTTTCGCTATGAGCCGGGCCAGGAAGGCCTTCTTTTGGATGCACTGGTGGCCGCGGCCAATGATGCGCGTACGGACTTTGACTGGTTTGACGCCGCGGTGGTGAGCTTTAAGCTGACCCAATCGCTCATCCATCAGGCAGATGAAATTCTGTATAAAGATTTGACCGATCCGATGCAAAGCTGCCGGCGCGACGTCGAATGAGAGGGCAGAACGCGGCTGGCAGTAAAATGCAAACAACTAAAAACAAGGGAACAGACTTATGGACAACTCGGCGATTATCCAGGATTTTGTCAATTATCTGAAATTTGAAAAACATTTTTCCGAACATACCGCCAAGTGTTACGAGGCTGATCTTGAGCAATACAGCGCCATTCTGGCCGCCCACGCAGACGCGCACGATACTGACGACACCGGCCAAAATCCCTGGGCCGCAGAGAACGCTTCGGTCGCAACACAAACCCAGACCCAGGCACAAACCCAGATAGATGCCCTGCTGCTGGCCGCGGACGTCAATACGATACGCCGTTTTCTGGCGGAATTGAACGGCCACGCCTATTCCAAATCTACCACCGCACGCAAACTGGCCACAGTGCGCAGCTTTTACAAATTTCTCGTCAAGCGCAATTATGTGTCAGGCAATCCGGCCGTCAATATCAAAACCCCCAAACAAGACAAAAAACTGCCCAAGTTTCTTGAATACGAACAGGTTCAGCGGCTGCTGAATACACCGCCGGCCAATACCTGGCTGGGCGCCCGCGACCGGGCGATGATGGAAGTGCTCTACAGCACGGGAATGCGGGTCAGCGAACTGGTGGCCCTGAATATGGAAGATGTGGATTTCCTCGGCGAAGTGATTCACGTCCGCGGCAAAGGCAAAAAAGAACGGATTTGCCCGATTGGCCTGACAGCGCTTCAGAGCATTCAGAATTATCTGGAGTTTCGCAATCGCCGTCTGGCTAATGACCCGGGCTTTGACAGTAAAGTACTGTTTGCCAACAAACACGGCAAACGGATGAGCGCCCGCAGCGTCCGCCGGAAAATGGACAAATACCTCATCGAGGCGGGTCTGGACCCGGACATCAGCCCGCACACGCTGCGGCACAGCTTCGCGACTCATATGCTCAACAACGGCGCCGATCTGCGAAGCGTTCAGGAACTGCTGGGACACCAGTCGTTATCGACGACCCAGATTTACACCCATATCACCACCAGTCGGATGCAGGAACAATATCAAAACGCCCATCCGCTGGAAACAAAGCCGACAACATAAGTCTTTTAGGATGCAGCCTCAAAAGCCCGCTGACAATGTCCGCGGGCTTTTTTCTTTGGCAGCCGCCAATGATCGACAGTAAATCATTTCGCACAGAAAGGTCATTTACAAACGCATTCCGATGTGCTATGATCGCACGGATATGATGGAGTCGCTGAAGATCAAAATGGTATTGGTGCTGCTGTTTATCGGCACCGGTCTGATGGCCTTCGGACTGAAGTTTCACACGCAGCCGGTCTTTTCGGAACACAACGACAAAGGCCTGGCCACGCCCGAACCGCAACTAATGAAGGAAGTCAGCATCGGCGGGCTGGAGCGCACCAGCGACGGTCGATTGCAGTTAACCTACACGGGCAAGCCCCCCGAAGCCTGCCCGACCTGAGGCAGCTAAAGGAGGCTGTGGTGTCCACGGTCAATCAATCTCCCTTGTCCCGTTTTTTCAAAAAGCTCCTGCCGCATCGGCTGTGGGTACAGACGGGGTTTTTGCTGGTCTAGCTCGATCCGTTCGGGCTGCGGATGCACACAGTGTGTGGACCGGTGTTCCATTGCTATGCCTGTCCGCTGGCTCTGTTCGGCTGCCCCATCGGCGTCATCGCCCAATTCAGCGCGCTGCACCTGTTTCCCTATTTTGCCGTGGGACTGTTGGTCGCGTTCGGCGTGATGATCGGCTCGCTGGTGTGCGGCTGGATGTGTCCGTTCGGCCTGCTTCAGGATGTCGCGGCCAAGGTCCCCGCGCCGCGTTTCAAAGTCCCCCGCTGGATGGGGCATTTTCGCTATGTCGTACTGATCGGGACAGTCCTGGCCGTCCCCTACTTTTTCGGCGAAGGCCACCCGCTGTTTATCTGCCGTATCTGCCCGGCCGGCGGACTGGAAAAGGCCCTGCCCGATGTGGTTTCCGCCGCCGTCGCCGCCATCTTTTTTACCATCCGCCCGTGGTGTCGAATTCTGTGCCCATTGGGTGCGATTTTCGGTTTTTTCAATCGGTTTTCTCTGTTTACACTGGACCTAAAAGAACACCAATGCACCCAATGCGGCCGCTGTCGAACCCTGTGCAGCTATGGCGTCCAGCCCGACAAAACCCCCAACGCCGACAACTGCCTCCGCTGTCTCGAATGCACCCGCTGCGGCCCCGGCGCATTGAAACCGGCCACCCTGCTGGACGAAACGACAGAACTCAGCGATCAGAAATCAGACGTGAACGCCTCGTGAGCTTCCGTCTCGGATACGGCCACAGCGCCCAATCCCATGACCGCCGTAAACCGCTGCCGCCAAAAGTCATTGACAAAAAACAGCGCCAGAAACGGCAAGACGCCTACCCAATAGATTGCGGCATAAGTCAGCATCACGCCCAACAACATCCAGAACAAATCTGCACTGAAATAGGAAAATGTCAGAATCGCATAATAAACAAAAAACAGCACAAAAGTCGCCAATAAAATGCCCACACCGAACCATAGCAAAAAACGCACCGGTCCAAATCGCTTCCGGCTCAGGAAACCGCCGACAATAAAGCCCGACTGAATGACCGCCGCACTGACCACGCCGAAAAATGCGATTTGAAACACATATGCCGAAGAGAAGATTTCCACCAGCATCAGGGCACAGCACCCCAGCATAATACCGCCCGCCAGAAGCGTCGTTACCAACCGATGGCGATGGCCGATCCGCTCGCCCAGAAGCCAGACAATCGAAAGGCCCGCCAGCAATGCCATCACCACTGAATTTAACAGGCTGACCATCTCTTCAGGAAAATACATCAGCCCGGCAAACCCTCTCCACATCCCCATCACCAGCAGCATCGGCGCCAGAATCAGAAACGCCCTCGGTCGCCGGTTTTCTTTCAGGAACAAAAACGCCGCCGCAACCGGAACGAAATAGACAAACCCCGACGCATGATGCAGCGGATTGAAATAATACGTCGTCGGCTCGGCGCGAATCGGCTCGCCTTCGCCTGTCGGCACTTCGGTCTCGATTCTGAATGTGCCCCAGGCATACATCGGTACTCGCCACGAGTACGCACAGACGCCGCCTCACCCAAAGACAAACTGCCCCGACGCCAGCAGCAGATCGCCCTTGTAAATCGCAAGTCTCGGCGAATGCTCATAACGCGCGCCGAACAGCAATTCCGCCTGCTCACGCGACGCGGTCTTAATCGCCACATTCAACACTTTGCCCGTGCGCGACACCTTGACGGTGTAGGCCGGTTCAGCGAGAACCACGGCATTCGGATCTTCCAGCTCGGACGCGCCAAACAGATCAACCGTCTGCTCCGAAACCGTCAGCGCCATCGCCCCGGCCGCCGCAAAAACTACCCATAAAACCATACCTTGTCTCATTTCAACTCCCTGAACAGAATCACATCAACAGCCGAATAAAACAGCCCGGCCGGACAACCAAACCGGACAACCACACCCAATCAATAACTTCTCAACACACATCCGCATCCCCATCGGGCAGCTCGCGCTGCCGCGCTGTCGTCTTATTGAAGTCCATCCAGCCTTTCGGTCAACTCGGACAGCGCAAACCCTTCAGCAAGGACGTTGCGCTGACCATCCGTCAAAATCAGCCACGGCATCGCCTGGACGCCAAGATTAAAGCGGACGTTTTCAGGATCGATGGTGATGACGCCGCAGACGAAGGGAATGTCAAAATCAGCCAGCCACGCCTCCAGCGGCTCGCGTTCAGTCGATTCGCCGTTGAGCAGCACGACCTGTACCGACCGCTCGGCCAGCGCACCGGCCCGCTCGGCCAGTTGCCGCACCATATAACGGCTCGGCCGCTGCCGCCAGTCCCAGACGCCACCAGCGCCGGCCCGGCCTGTCCCTCAAGCTTAATGCCGTACCCCGACAAATCCGGCAACGGCTTGCCGACCAGCGAGGCGGGCTGACGCGGCACAAACCGCCCGCCGGAGCTTTGCGGACTCAGGACGATAGTGACCTCCTGCGCTCCGCCTTCGGTTCGGATATTGGAATACATATACTCGCCTCCTTTTTGATAGTTGGCCTGGACCGACAGATCGCCTTGGCAGACCGCATCAAACACAAATCTTCCATCCTTGTCTGTTCGTACATTGGCGCTGGGCTGGCCGGCGCCGTAACAATGCAGATTCACCCCCTCCAGCGGATTGCCGTCCTCATCAACCACCTGACCGGTCACCGTCAGATTGGCCAATTTCAGGGCGGTATCCGGAACGGTCGTTTCGAAACTGTCCTGCGACAATTCAAGAGCCTGCGACCCGGTGCCGTAGCCCCTTGGCCCCGCAATTGACAAAAAGTACTGCTGCTCCGACGGAACAGCGGCAATACGATACAGTCCATCCTGATCGGTTTTGGCGGTGTAGCCCTGAAGGGACGAAGACCAGCTTGAACCGCGAAACTGCACATTGACATTGGCCTCGGCAACCGCATTACCGTGAATATCCTCAATTCGCCCGGCCAATGTCTGCGGCGCGGTCAGTTGAAGCGACGTGGTATCCTCCGAAACGTCTTGCAGCAAAGAAAAGCCGATGGACAGGCCCGGCTTTTCCGCAAAAAACAGTCAGCCTCCCTCGCTGGACGGCATCTGAACATCCGTCTCTACCGAAAACAGTCCCGACGAACACGTCGTCGTCTGACCGACCGGCTGAACCTCAAAAGCAAGCGATTCAACCTTTAACTGGGCCGCATAGACACTCACCGCCGCGCCGTCCACCGGTGTGCCGTCAGGCCCGGTTACCGTGCCTTTGAGCGTTTTCGCCTCAGCCGCACCGAGTACCGCCAAGACAACCATAATCCACGTCCAACCGTTTCTGCTTATGACTTAACGCATCCTGAAACCTCCCTTGCAGTACGGGCACGACCGCCCTTCAATACGGCCGGGAAAATCGTACCGTAAAATAGAAAATTCTCTGTTTAATGTGTGAAATCTGACGTTTCACTGATTATTCTGCGGTTTATGCGGACTTCCTACCCAAGACCACCGCCGCGGCGGCTCATCGGCGGCAACCTCGGCAATCCACGGCCCGACGACCGGTATCGAACGATGCAGCGGCTTAAAGACATAGCGCATTTGCCGTATATCAAACGGCCCCTCGACCAGCGGCGTTATGACATACGGACGCTCAATATTTCTCGGCTCTCGCCACGAGAGCGAACAGGTACCGCCTCACCCATACTCCAGTGAAAACGTCCGATCGTACGCGCCCGTTTGGCTGCGAATATGCACCTTCGGCGCCGGCGGCTGCCGACCGTTTCGCAGCACACTGACCTGCTCGTTCATCTTGCCCTGAAGTTCCTGATTGATTGAGTAGATCCCCTGCCGTTCGGAAACCGACAACCGAGAAAACACCGGCTCGCCGACAGCCACCCTCGCCGGCGTATCGGCGCTGACCGTAAAACTCTGCTGACGCGGAAAATTGCTTCCCCGCAAGGTCCAGCCCTGCCCTTTGTCTTGACGAGCAATCTCCCATTGATACACCCGATACGTCCCTTCCGGCAGGCGCACGTGCCCGTTTTCCGGCGTCATGTCATACATTCCGTTGACGCCCCCGGCCGAGAATTTCGTCAAACTTTCAGGAACCTGAACGACCCCAAATGTGACGTCCGGCGCCGCCGCAAGAGACACAAACGCTCCGTCGCGTGCAATCTGAAGCCGATACAACGTCCCTTCATAATCCAGATAACGGCCCACAAAATACTCCCGCCGATCCCGTCCTTCGCCCAGCAAAATCCGGTCGGCGTTAAAGTCCTCGGCCGTATCGTCAAACGTCCCGTTGCCGTTGCTATCCACCAAAACACACGCCGCCGGTTCGCCGCCGATCAGCACCGTTCCTTCATAATAACCGCCCGAAGACATCATCAAATATCGACTGCGCTCGTCATAGCTGTAGAATTGACACGCCAGATGATAGGTAATCGGCCCGTCCTCGCCGGTCAGATAGACCGGAAACGGGTTAAAGGCCATACGATACTGATCGCTTCGTCGCCCCTGATACGGCGTCTCGTCGTCCAGATGCCCGTCGCCGTTTGAATCGATATACAGCAGATCGTACTGTCCATACGGCGTCGAACGATCCAACGCGATCCACCGAAAGCCCTGCCCGTCCATCGGGGTGTCCCATTTAATAAACAAAGGACTGTCGGATTTGAATTCCGGACACCGCACGTGCGCCGGACGCTGCGACTCAAAACTGCGATAATACCGGTTCACCGAGGCGCCCACCTCCTGGCCCACATCCTCGCTGGTCCGATAACGCAACCATTGCACATCCCCCAACGCACCTATCGAAAAAATCATAAAAAAAAGACGCAATAATGCCGGTTCTTGGAAATATCATAACCGTCTCCTTGACTAATGGATATAGTATGTCCTCTGGATTATCCCGTTCGTCTTGTTAAAGAGGACGTTTCTATTATACCTCCGTTACAGGAAAAAACATTATTTCATAAAAAAATTGCTTTTTCTCCCATTCACCCGGCATCTCGCAAACAATTTTCGTGATTGCCCCCGCCAATGAACACAACAGCCAAGCCCCCTCTCGTCAAACACAATGCCAGCGGGCATTCAATTCACCTCGATATATCGTCCGCCGCACACCTGCGCCAATCGCGCCAGAATGCCGCTGTCTCGCGCTTCCGGATAGATGCCGATGGTATGGACGACCGTCCCCGGCGATACCGATTGTCGAAGGGCCTCAATCCGTTGGATAAACGCCCGACCGTCACCGTCCATCAGGTCAAATCCATCGGTTACAAAATAGAGCACCTCCGCCCGGCGTCCGCTTTTGTCGCTCATCCTCATCGCCGCTGCGAGCGCGTCTTCGGCAATCGTCTGTCCTCCCGGTCGGATGCGTCCGAGCAGATTCAGCGCCTCGGCCTTGGCCGACGGGCTTGCCTTCTCAAGCGTCCCCTCGAACGCCTGCAAAAGCTGCCCGTTTTCCATAAAAAACACCACATTAAACGACTGCTCGGCCGACAATTTCAAAATCGACTCGCGCAACTGCTCGCGCACCAGATACATCAGCCCGAACATACTGCCCGAACCATCCACCACATAACACACCCGCTTGGCCGCGACGGTCGTACCGGAAAAAAACACCGTATCCGCCGGACGGCTGTCCGTTTTCGATACGACCGGTGGCGCCGGTTCCTGCTTAGGCGCCGGCGGCGGTGTAACCGGCTCCGGCTCAGCGGGCTTGGGCAAAGGAGGCGCCACGGTCGGAGCGGGTGTCGGCTCAATCCTGGGCTTGGGTTTGGGCGACGGCGGCGCTTCAAGAATCCGTTCAACTACGTGAACGGAAATATCCGCCGAAACCGCTTCAGCCGGCGCCACGGCATCGCGTCGGAAATGCACCGATCCCAGCACGGTCAGCGCCGCCAGATGAACCGCAACGGACAGGCTCAGCGCCCCGACCCGCACGGAATCAGACGTCGAGCGTCTTGTGAAAAATCGCCCTCTCGACACCGCCGCACATCCTCAAATAACGCCAAAAAAATCCATCTGACCTCTGACCTCAATCGGTCACCTGCACATTCGAATGCCCCGGCTCCAACACCTCATACACTTCAATCACATCGCCGTTATGCAGGCGAATACAGCCGCGGCTGGACTGCGTGCCGATGGTCTCCGGCTCATGCGTGCCGTGCAGGGCAAACCCCGTGCGTCCTCTGGCGTTGCCCTCAATGCCGTCCAAAGCGATCCACCGCGACCCCAGCGGGTAATCCGGATCGCTGCCCTTGTAGGTCTTGCCGGTATCCGGATCCGTCCAGGTGGGTTTGATCATCTTGCCGCCCGGCGCAACAACCCAGCGCCCGGTCGGCGTGGTATGCTCAGATCTGCCCAGTCCGACTTGATAGCTCTTGACGTACACATCCTGAAGATACAAGTCCATTGTGTATGTTGTGCGATTGACAACCGCATGAAACGGCCCGTGAATCACTTTGATCCGCCGTCCGGCCTGAAGCAGTTCCGGTCGCTCAATCCCGTTCAGACGCATCAGAATCTCATAGGGCACTTTGTGTTCACGACCGATCTTGGCCAGCAATTCGCCCGGCTTGACCAGATAATACCCCGTCAGCTTGTCGCCTTCGAGCACATCACGACTGAACAGCCACTTATCGGCCAGACTGGCCAACTGCACTTTGACACCGGTACGGATCTGAGGGCTTAACTGCATCGTCAGTGCTTGATTGAGCTTATCCCGCGCCGCGATGATCCGCCCCCGGTCGCGCAACGTCAGCGCCTCTTCGATCAGGCGCTGGGCCTCAAGACTGGTTTTATCCCCCGACTGGCGTTCAGGCGAGGCCTGGCCAGCCGTCTGTTCCGCCGAGGTCTCGGAGGACGCAACAGCCGCAGACGACTCCGGCTCCGATGCCGACACAGCCTCCGGCGCCGGTTCCGGCGGCGAAACAGGCGGCGCATTGACCGGCGGCGCAGCCGTCGGCGACTGGACTTGAGCGGATGGGCCGGCGCTGCGCGACGGCGGCAGTATCTCGTCAAGCTCAACCTGCGGCGGCGATGAGGATTCACCCGTCGCCGGCGCCTCAACGGTCTGACTTTTTATCAAAATCACGACTCCCACAATCACCACAATCAGCGTCAGCATCAGCATTTTCACGCGACGCCCGCGCCGCTGACGGCTTGCGGTATAAGGTCTGAAAACTTGTGCCAAAACGACACCTCCATACGATTATTGATGCGATTTTACGTTACCCAAATGGAAATCCTGAAATCAGACAGGTCTATTCATAACTCAATCAATTCACGAATCAATTAATAGGATGCCCTGCTCGGTCACCACCGCGTCCACTGGCACATCGTTTTCGTCATGCGGGATCTCAGGGCAAAGCTGCTCGGAAAAACCGACGCCCCATTTGGCCGCCCTCACAGGGTGCATCGAAAAAAAACGGTCATAGTACGCCCCGCCGCGACCCAGCCGATTGCCGTGCCGATCAAACCCCAGACCCGGCGTCACCACCAGATCAATATCCTCAAACGGCACGGGCGCACCGGATACCGGATTG
>DSDR01000344.1 GCA_011048645.1 Phycisphaerales bacterium | reverse complement strand
GATGCCGCCGGCGGCATCGACATCCTCAATGTGCCAGTCGCTGGACGGGGAGACCTTGCAGATATTGGGGCATTTGTCGCTGATGATATTGATCCGGTCGAGATCGTATCGAATCCCCGCTTCGTTGGCAATTGCCAGCGTGTGCAGGACGGTATTGGTCGAGCCGCCCATGGCCATGTCGAGAACAAAGGCATTGTCGATCGACTTTTCCGAGACAATATCGAGCGGTTTGAGGTCTTCTTTTACCAATTCGACGACTCGTCGGCCCGCTTTTTTGTACAATTCCTGACGTTTCGGATCGACCGCCAGGATAGTTCCATTGCCCGGCAGGGCCAGCCCGATGGCCTCACACAGGCAGTTCATACTGTTGGCGGTGAACATCCCCGAACAGCTCCCTTGGGTCGGACAGCCGGCACATTCCAGCTCGATCAGGCGGTCTTCGGTGATTTTTCCGGCGTTATAGGCGGCGACCCCTTCAAAAATCGTGATTAAATCGGCAGGTTTTCCGTCTTTGGTCTTGCCGGCTTTCATCGGCCCGCCGGAAACAAACAGCGTCGGGATGTTAATCCGCATCGCGGCCATGAGCATACCGGGTACGACTTTGTCGCAATTGGGGATACAAATCATCCCGTCAAAGCAATGCGCCCGGCACATCGTTTCAACCGCATCGGCGATGATCTCGCGCGACGGCAGGGAGTACTTCATTCCGCCGTGTCCCATGGCGATGCCGTCGCAGACGGCAATGCTGTTGAACTCGAACGGAATCCCGCCGGCGTCGCGCACCGCCTGTTTGACGACCTTGGCCACCTCGTGCAGGTGCACATGGCCGGGAACAATGTCGCAGTAGCTGTTGGCAATGGCAATAAACGGTTTCTTGACATCTTCTGACTTCAATCCGCAGGCACGCAGCAGCGCCCGATGCGGGGCACGCTGAAAACCCTCTTTAACGGAATTACTTTTCATAGTCTCAATCTCCATAATCTCAGAAATCGACGTTCGCTCATCATTCATTACGGTCGTAAGAAGTATAGTCGCTCCGGAAGGATAGAGAAACCCAAAAATCCTGAAAAACCGGCATCTTTGGCTCGGGACCGGGATGAACGGGCGATCCATTCACGGAGGCAACTTTTCGGAATTCCTGTTAAATCCGCTATTTATCTGTTGTCAAGTGGTCGTCAAGGGGCTATAATTGCGCCTAATGTTGATGCAAATGCAGAGGTTATACCGGTTTTCTAAGGAGAACATTATGTCGGGCAAAGCAAGTCTTATCGCAGCGTCGGTCGCCTTGGTTCTGTTGACAGTGGTTTCGGGGTGCGGTCCTTCGGCCCGGGTGGCGCTTCAATTTACTCCCGAATCAACAGCTTCCTACGAGGTCACCACCGAAGTGACAAAAGATTTTCGTTTTGAACAGCCGACGATGGACAAGCTGCGTGAAGAGCAGACCAAGACCCTGATCCGGGTCGGTTACACGCAAACAGTAACGGATGTGGATGATCAGGGTGTGGCCAACTGTGCGGTGACGATTGACCGTTTGTCAGTCTATATGACCAATAAAAACGAAGAGCGGCTTGTGTTTGACAGCGCCAACGAGGCGGATCGAGGCAATCCGCTGATGCGACTGATCGGCCAGCGCTACACCGTTCGAATTTCACCAAAGGGCAAGGTGGTCGGTTTTGACTCCCAAGCTGCCCAAAAAGCGGTTACCGCCGGATTCGAAGGGCGTCTGGCCGAGCGTTTGGTCAACGAAGAAGGCCTTCGTGAACGCCATCAGATCCCTGCGCTGTGGGGCATCAACGGAGATTCTGTGGCGGTCAAGAAGTCCTGGCGGCAGGTCGAGCCTTCGCCGCCGGGCCTGCTGTCGCCCAAGAGCTTTGAAAAAGTCTATACCCTCAAAGGGATTGAAACGCAAAACGGACGAAACGTCGCCGTTATTGAAATGAACGCGATGGAAAGCGCCGAGCCGGCGCCGGACCAGGGGCAGATCTCCGCCGCGGCGGGGATGGGATTTTTTGCCCGTATGTTTGACAGCCAGGACGACTACACCGGCAAACTGCTGCTGGATATGGAAAACGGCGATGTCCTTGAATACGACGAGACGCTGATCAGCACGTATCTGGCTCAGGAAATGCCTTCCAACGCGCCGGAGGGCGCAGCGCCGGACACGCTGATTATGCGGTTTACGCATCGTATTTCGATGAAACAACTGCAACCCTGATTAAACGAAGGATTGAGCGTGCATTCAAAACTGTTTTGTTTCCTCTGCCTTGCGGCGGTTCTTGCGGTCAGCGGCTGCGGGGGGCCGTCCGCAGCCGGCGAATTGCTGCTGGTCAATTTTGAAGAACACCAGCCGCTGCGTTATCGGATGATCTCGCAGCGCCAAACCCGCATTGATCTGAAAGGCGAAACAGGCGCTCGGCAATCAGCTCCGCAGACCATGACCGAACGACTGGAACTGGTGATGGTTTATACCCCCGTCGAGGTCGATCTGTTCGGGCTGACCCGGCTCAACGCGACCTGCGAATCGGCCAAGGTAACGCGAACGACTTTTTCGGGTCGCGACGGGACAAGCGACGCCGTCGAATCGCTTCCGGAATTGCCGTTCACGCTGACCTTGACGCCGACCGGACAGATTGAGGATATGACGGATTTCAAGCGCGTCGTTCGTGAATTGGGCAACAGGGCCTTTGCCCGGACACGCGCCTCGGCCGGGCGCGTCAAAGATCCGGATATGATCAGCGATTTGATCGCACTCCAGTGGTATGTCTGGGATACCATCGCCTCGATTGACGAACCGCTGAGCGGATTGTCGGCTGGATCGCGCTGGCAGGCACGGCAACTGCTGCCCTGGCCGGCGCCGGTACCGAATCCACCCACGCGAGTCACGACCTACACACTGGAAGAGATCACCGAAGAAAACAACCAACGAAAAGCCCGTATCACCGGCACGTATGAGCTGACGGATGATTTTTTAAGGGATATTCCGCTGCCTTACGAAGGCGCCTTTCAGATGCGCGGACTGTTCGGTTTTTTGCGGCGGTATCGCTTTGAATCCATCAGCGGCGGCGGAACGCAGGTGTTCAACATCGACCGGGGCATCCTTGAAAAAGACCATCAGGCGTACACGATGAAGGTCCCGGCCGACTTTATGCTGCCGCTGGGCGATTCCAAACCGGTTCTCAACGTCGAGCAAACCATCTCTATTGAGCTGCTGAAATGAGTGAATTCGGGCCGTTGGAACGCAACAATCTGTGGGCGCCGTGGCGCATCAAATACATTCAGGGACTGAGCGGCCAAAGCGATTGCTTTTTATGCGATTATCTGGCGACGCCGGACAAAGACGCCGACAATTACGTCCTGTGGCGCACCGCCCATGCCATCGTCGTTTTCAACAAGTTCCCCTATAACAATGGTCATCTGCTGATTGCCCCGACGCGCCATGTCCCGGATCTGGATCAGGCGACGGACGAAGAACTGCTGGCGCTGATGCGGCTGGTGCGCGACAGCCAGCGGGTGTTAAAGACGGCCCTCGGTCCGCACGGATTCAATGTGGGGATGAATTTCGGCCGCTGCGCCGGGGCGGGACTGCCCGGCCATGTGCATATCCACGTCGTGCCGCGATGGAACGGCGATACGAATTATATGCACGTATGCAGCGATACAGACGTCATCAGCCAGGGGCTGGACGAACTGTATCGCCAACTTGTTGACATCAGCAAAACCCATTCCATTGGCGGCGCGCCGGGAGGATAAGGCCGTTATGCAGGATGCGCCCTTTGCCGTTCGCGAATCCAACAGCCGAGGCCGACGGCATAACGAGCCGGTTCATCCGTACCGCAGCGCGTTTGAACGCGACCGCGATCGCATCATTCATTGTGCGGCGTTTCGCAGGCTGGAGGGCAAAACGCAGGTCTTTACCACCGGACTGAACGACCATTACCGGACGCGGCTGACTCACAGTATCGAAGTGGCCCAGATCGGGCGAACGCTGGCGCGCAATCTGGGGGTCAACGAAATCCTGACCGAAGCGATTTGTCTGGCGCACGATCTGGGACATCCGCCGTTCGGACACAGCGGCGAGGCGGCGCTCAATGAGCTGACGGCTGCGTGCGGCGGATTTGAGCATAACCGCCATGCGCTGCGAATCGTGGATTTCCTCGAACACCCCTATCCGGACTTTGCAGGGCTGAATCTGATGTTTGAAACCCGGCTGGGATTGATGAAACACAGCTCGCCGTATGACCGTCCCGCCGAACAGGGGGATTGGCCGTACCGTCCGACAATTGAAGGACAGATCGCTGATTTAGCCGACCGCATCGCGTATAACTGCCACGATCTGGAAGACGGCATCCGGGCGCGCCTGATTGAGTACGAGCAGCTTATCGGACTGGATTTGGTAACGCAGGTGGCCGAGCGACAGCGGCTGGACCGCATCGAGGATTTCGTAGTGCGCCGCACGCGCCTGGCCAAGGGGATGCTGGATTGGCTGGCGATTGACGCCATTGAAACCAGCCGAACCGCCCTGGCACAAGCGTCCATTGAGACGTGGCAGCAGGCGGCCGATTATCCGGACGCATTGGTGCGGCTCAGTCCTTCAGCGGAGGCCGGACTGTGCCGGCTTGAGGCGTTTTTGATGGAGCGTATGTATCTGCATCCTGACCTTCAGGCTTCGGCCGCACAGGCCGGCCGCTGGCTGCGAACCCTATTTACCTCGCTGTGCCGCCGGCCGGAGGCGATGCCGCGCTACTATCGCGTCCTGATTGACACCGAAGGGCTGGAGCGAACGGTCTGCGACTACATCGCCGGAATGACCGACCGCTACTGCGCCGCCCGAGCTAAGGCCTGCCGAGAATAAAAGTTATCGGACACACGACAGAGACGTCAGCCTGTGGAAGGACAACTTTTTTATCCTGACCAAACCGTCGTACTTCATCATTACCGGCGACCTGAAAATCGCGATAAGACCGTTCCTTTCGGGGTTTGACGGTCCAGCCATACGAACATCCGCCCTTATCACCCCCGACACCTTGCTTGTTATCGGTCCCCAGTGGAACCGGCCGGCCGCTCGCGGCGGTTTTGCCCGATGCAAAATATTACGTACATTATACAAGGTCAAAGACGGCCGTGAATTTGCAGACGGATACCATCTCCGTCCTAATGCTCAGGGCAAATCGAGACGACAAGAAGACAGCCGAAAACGTGTGAAAGCAAATTGCCCGCCGCGGCGCCGGAGCCGCGGGCGATGTCTGAAAGAAAGCGTAACGGATGATGTTCAACTTCGGAAAAAAACGTGTTTGTCCGATAGGCGTGGATTTAGGCAGCACCTATTTACGGATGGCGCAGTTGGGGATGAACGGGCAGGGACCGTTCCTGGTCTCGGCCGGGCTCCGCGCCAAACCGGAGTCCATTGAAGCGCGCACGCCCGCCTGGCAGCATTGGGCCATCGAAGCGATCAAGGATATCTGGCATGAGGCCAAATTCAAAGGCAAAGATGTCGTGACCGCCCTGCCGTCGGACGATTTGTTCATCGATCCGATCAAAGTGCCCCGCTCGACGCTGGATCGCCTGGCGGAAACAGCCCTGCCGAAGGTGCAAAAACGCCTGCCGTTTCCGTCCGACAAGGCGCTGCTTCAGTATATCGTCATCGAACAGCCGGAGGCCAAGGCATCAGACGCCGATGTACTGGTGATCGCCGCCGAACGGGAGACCGTCAATCGATATTTGGCGATCTATGAAAAAACCGGCCTGAACGTCGTGGGTATTAACATCTGGCCGACAGCGCTGATACAGAGTTATTCGGGCTTTTTCTGCCGCCGAGGAAATGAGCGGGAGCGGATCGCCATTTTACTGGATGTCGGAACGCGCCATACCAACGTCGTGATTTGTCGGGCGGACAATCTGCTTTTTGCACGTGTAATCTCGATCGGTTATGCGGATCTGGACAGCGAACCGATGCGGCAGCGGCTCCTGGCCGAGATTGACGCCTGTGTTCGCTATTATGAATCGCTTCCGGGCAGCGGAGTGATTGAGCGGATGGTGTTTTTGGCCGGCAGCGGCGCTTCCAGCGATCTGTGCGACAAAATCGCCGAACTGGCCCGACAGATGCAGGTCGCCGCACAGGTCGGCGATGTGCTGTGCGCGGTGGAAATGAATCACGGCCCGGCCTGCATGGTGGATCGCCGCAACAGCCGCGTGGACTGGGCCACGGCGTTCGGGCTGAGTTTGAACCAAACCCGCGAATAAACGGTCGCAATATAAATCGAAATGGTATTGATTTTTAACCGAGGTTCTTATGGGAACGATCAATTTTGTTCCGAATGATTACATTCAGCAGCGCCAATCCAGTCGCGCCAATCTGATGTATCTGATGCTGTTGATGGCGATGCTGGGCGCTATCGGCATTACATTCGGCTTTATTAAAATGCGTCAGCGGGCCGTGAATATGGAAATGATCACGCTCAATGCGCGAATGGCCAAAGCCAAAGAACAGATTGCCCAGCTTGAAGAACTCAAGGCCAAAGGCCAGACCATGCTCAAAACGATGGTGATGACGGCTGAACTGCTTGAACCGGCGCCCCGCAGCGTCATCCTGGCCGCGCTGACCAATAATCTGCCGACGGGCGTTTCGCTGCTGGACCTGGGTCTGGAGGAAAAAGAGCTGCGCGTCGCTTCCGCTTCGACAAAACCGGCAAGCAAGCCCGCCAATCAATATCAGGCCAAAACCGCCAAAACCCAGGCCCCTGAAGAACCGCAGCGTCGGATCGAGACCAACCTCGAATTGATGGGCATCGCCCCCAGTGATATCGAAGTGGCCGCCTACATCGCCCGGCTGAATGGTTCCATTTTGCTGGGGCGCGTCGAGCTGGTGGAATCCAAAGAACGGATCATCGACGAGGTGAAGTTTCGTGAATTCAAGCTGCGCGCCATGCTCAAACCCAATCTGACACTGACCAAAGAAGACATTGACTCCATACGGCGTAAACGCGACGAAGCCCTGTTATAAGTCGTCTGCAAGAAAGGACCCGTCCTATGACAAGCGGAATTCGACATTTGATTTTCTTTGTTCTGATCATCGGGCTGGCTTATGCGGCCTATGCCTATATGATCAAACCGGCCAACACTCACCTGGATCAGGAACGCACGGCCATGGAGCAAAAACGCGCCAAGCTCGACGAGCTGGAGCGGGCCACCGCCGCAGCCGATGATCTGACCGCGCAGCTTCACAAAGTGGAAGAGGCCATTGCCGTCTTTGAAAGCAAACTGCCGCCCAGCAGCGAAATCCACACCGTTCTTGAAAACGTAACGCTGATCGCACAACGCCACGGCCTGACGCCCAAAACCATTCGAACGATGAAGGCCGTTGAAAATCGAGGGTACATCGAGCAGCCGCTCCGCATGGAACTGCACGGCGATTTTCACGCCTATTATGCTTTTCTGCTGGAGTTGGAAAAACTGGATCGCATCACCAAAATCCGCGAACTCAAACTCAAAAAGAAATCACAAACCGAAGGCCAGACCGAATCGGAATTCGTTATGAGTATCTTCTTCCAAAAATCCCCGGCCTGAGCACAACTGTTACTTTTCCTCTTTTACGGAGTTCGGTTATGTTGTCATACTTAAAAGAAGGCCAAAGCAAGATACCCGCTGTCGAGGCCTCATCTCAGGAAAACGGCGCAGAAGCGCCCAGTCTTCAGAACGATTTTCTGACCGTCTCGGGGCATACCCGGAAGCTGCGGCAAAGCACGATGATGCTGATGGCGATGTTTGCCGTCGGAGCGCTGGGGGTATGGTTTATGATTAAAAAAACCACGCCGGCATCGGTCGCCGCCGCAACCGCCGAAGACCAGACCCAGTTGGAAGCGGCCATCGCCCAGTTGAGCGGAATGCAGACGGAAATGAACAGCCAAATGGATTCGGTCGTGGGACGCTTCTATGAGTTCTCCAATATCGGACAAATCCACGTCGATGAACTTCAGAAAAATCCGTTCAAGCGGGAAATTGCTTCCGGCCAGCCAGGCAGCGATGAAGACCGACAGCGACAGGAACAGCTTCGGCTGATGCAAGACAAGATCAGCGGGGCGGCGCAGAATCTGCAGCTCTGGTCGATTACCTCCACCCCGCGCGGCGTTTGCTGTATGATCAACGATAAAATACTGTATGTCGGCGATGAAATCAACGACCTGACCGTCAGTCATATCGGTGCAAACACCGTGGATTTGACTTATGAAGGTCTCAGCATTCAATTGAAGATGGACGAATGAAACGGATATTCAGCAAAAAAAATCCGTCGGCGGCGCCCGCGGATTACAGCGCGATCCTGGACGACCCGGACACCGGCCAGACCGAATTGGCGCCGGGGCTGCGCAATCTGTACAGCCCGCAGATGACCGCATCCAAGACGCGATTCAGGGATGTGGTCGATATTCTGGCCAGTCAGTCGCTGCTTGATGACGAACAGGTCGCTCAAATTCGCGACGAACGGCGGCGCAGCGGCTGCCCGGTCGAGAAAATCCTGGACCGCTACAGCATCAGCCAGGAACAGATTCTGATCGCCAAGGCCGAATTGTACGGGTATGCGTTTCGCCGCATCGACCCGGACGATGTGGACAAAAAGGCATTCGGCATGCTCGATCTTAAATACATCGGCGCCAACCACCTGCTGCCGATTGCCGTGCAGGACAATGTGCTAACCATCGGCACGTCCGATCCGGCCAATGTGTTTGCGATTGACGATGTCAAGCGACAAACGGGAATGACGGTTGATGTGATCGTCTGTCCGGCCGAGGACATCGACAAGGTCTGCGAAGCCTTTGATGACAGTAAGTTCAACTACAATGTGGATGACTTTGTCAGCGACCTGGACGATATTGAACTGGTGCAGGACAGCGAAGAGGACATCGAAGACCTTGAAAAAAGCGCCGGCGAATCGCCCGTCATCAAATTCGTCAATTATGTCCTGAGCAACGCGCTGCACGAAGGCGCCAGCGACATTCATATCGAGCCGAAGGAAAAACAAACCAAAATCCGCTACCGTATCGACGGCGTGCTGTTTGACTCGATGCAGGCGCCGGCCAAAATGCACGCGGCGATTGTCTCGCGTCTGAAGATTATGTCCAATCTGGACATTTCCGAGCGGCGCATTCCGCAGGACGGCAAAATCGCCGTGATTATGGGCGGTCGCGGCGTTGATCTGCGTGTATCGGTGCTGCCGACCAGCCACGGCGAAAAGGTGGTCGTCCGCCTGCTGGACAGCAAGAGCATTATGATCGGGCTGGACAAAATGGGAATGGAGCCGCGGCTGCTGGAGGCCTTTCGCGAGCAAATCGCCCGCCCCCACGGCATCCTGCTGGTCACCGGGCCGACCGGCAGCGGTAAAAGCACCACCCTGTATTCGGCGCTGGCCCAGATGGACAGCAAGACGTTGAATGTGTCCACCGTGGAAGATCCGGTCGAATACAACCTTGAATTCTGCAATCAGGTGCAGGTCAACGAGAAGGCCGGCCTGACATTTTCGGCGGCGCTGCGGTCGCTGCTGCGGCAGGACCCGGACATCATTATGATTGGTGAAATTCGCGACTCGGAAACCGCGCGAATCGCGGTGCAGGCGGCTCTGACCGGCCATTTGGTGCTCAGCACGCTGCACACCAACGACGCGCCCAGCAGTGTGTCGCGTCTGGTCAATAT
>DSDR01000357.1 GCA_011048645.1 Phycisphaerales bacterium | reverse complement strand
CATAGTTTACCGAAAAACGGTTTCCAAGTCAAGACAAATACCGGCCAAATGTGGGATGGGCAGCCGAGGCGGCGGTTTTTTCTTTTATCGGACGGCGCAAATGGATACACTATAAAGATGGACATTGAGGCGAACATTAAACGAAAGGGGTTGGAATTGGGGTTTGATCGGGTCGGAATCACATCCGCCGAGCCGCTGGAGCCGAAGTACGGAGATTATCATCGACGGTGGCTGGAGGACGGCTGCGCGGGGCGGATGTCTTACCTGTATCGTAACAACGACAAGCGTTTTGCTCCCAATCGCCTGCTGACCGGTGCGCAGAGTGTGATTTGTGTGGCGCTGAATTATCGACCCCGACAAGAGGACGTGGCCGATGATCAAAGTCCGTCGATCAGCCGCTATGCCCTTTACGACGATTATCACGGCTTCATCAAGACGCGACTGTTTGAATTGGCTGCGTTTGTTCAATCGCTCTGTTCGGACAGGTCGCTGAAATTCAAGGCCTGTACCGATGCGATTCCGCTGGCCGAGCGAGCGCTGGCGCATCGGGCGGGGCTGGGCTTTATCGGGCGCAATCACGCGCTGATTCATCCGGAGCTGGGCGGAATGATATTTCTGGGCGAACTGCTGACCACCCTGCCGCTGAAGCCCGATGGACCGCTCAAAGGGGATTTCTGTGTTGATTGCGGCCGGTGTATTGCCGCTTGTCCGACCGGGGCGCTGGGGGCCGACGGGTCATTTGACGCCCGCCGCTGTCTGAGCTATCTGACCATCGAAGAGCCGGACGAGATTGACCAAGGGTTTGCCGATAAAATGGCAGGACGGCTGTTCGGCTGCGATGCGTGTCTGATGGCCTGTCCTGTGGTCAGAAGCGCGCCGCCGCGCACTGACAAGGGGCTGCGGTTTCATTCGGAACGGGTGCGGCTTGGCCCCGAGGATGTGCTGACCTGGAAACAGGAGGATTTTGACGCCGTCTGCAAAGGCTCGCCCATCGAACGAATCGGTCTGATCCGTCTTCGGCGTAACGCCCGCTTGGGCGCCAAATCCGATGAGGCTGGTTAATTGGTTTTCATATCGGGGTGTAGATCCACCTTCAGAATTCCGCCGGAAAAGTCATCCTGAAGGCGGGCCTCTATCCGCAAGGCGGTGGTTCGAACCGGTTCGAATTCGAGGCGGTTGTAACGGTCTTTGTCCAGGTTGTACGCGCCTTTGGCGTTGACCGCTTTCCATTGACCGTTTTGGGTTTTGTAGGTCAGTCGCCAGGCTTTGGGGATGCGGCATTGGCCGATGCCGGTATCGTCGAACCAGTACACGCCCAGCGATGAGATCACACGCGGCTGATCCAACTCAAAGGCAATCCATTCTTCCGTCCCCCGGCGCGGCCACCACGTAAACCGCGGAATGTTATGGTCATCCGAGGCGGTCGGTTCGTGGCCGTCAAGGATATCGGTGCTGTCGCCACTGTGAATATGCG
This sequence comes from Phycisphaerales bacterium, assembly GCA_011048645.1. GTDB lineage: Bacteria > Planctomycetota > Phycisphaerae > Sedimentisphaerales > Anaerohalosphaeraceae > T3Sed10-213. The sequence goes on along the minus strand of DSDR01000357.1, from coordinate 8,383 downwards.
AGGCGGTCACGTCGGCGACGATGGGTTCTTTCCAGACGTGTCCGTCCGGGCCGTCTGCGATGGTCGGAAATGCGCTGATCCGCAGCCGAGCGGCGCCCATCGGAATCAGCGTTACGGTTTTGTCCGGCCGGTCGGAAACGACGGGACTGTCCTGCAGGCGGCCGCACAATCCGAAACGATCCAGTTTCCACTGCGGAATCTGCCGCGCCGTAACGGTCATTTCCAGCGGCGTCGATTGCGGCGTGAAGGGAAAGTCATCGGTCGGCCAGGGTTTTTTGCGAAGGGTAAACGAGGCGGCCGGATCGTCGGCGTTGAGCACCAGACCGTAATTCCAGGCGCTGTCGGGGAAAATCTCAATCGCCGGCCATTGTGAGGTATCCGTATCGTCGCGCCATTTGGCGTCCCAGACCGCTGTAGCAGTTGGATCGCACGGTTCATAACGTTCGTCGATCTTGAGCGAAAACGTCAGCGGGCCGTAATCGACGCTGACGCTGTTGCGGTTCTTTGTCCAGGTGCGCACCTGAGTCTGCATCGGCAGGGTATAGCTGACGATGTCGCCGTTTTTCCATTCACGTTCGATGCGGATAAATCGACCCGGCTCGCTGTTGACTTCAACGGGACGGTTATTGACGCGAACCGAGGCGTCTTTGCACCAGTTGGGCACGCGCAGATAGAACGGAAACCGGACGGGCTTGGGGGCGCTTACTGTAAAGCGGACGTGTTCTTCAAAGGGATAGCGCGTCTCCGATTTCAGGGTAACGGCCGTCCCGTCGCCGACGCGTACGTTGACCGAGGCCGCCGAGTACAACACCGCACACACGCCGTTATCGGGCGTGGCCATAAACAGATGTTCCGCATAATACGGCCAGCCGAAGGCGTGATTGTGCTGACAGCAGCGGTGGCTCAGCGGGTTCATAATGAAAAACGGACCGCTGTTGTCAATGCCGGGGTGCTTGTCGGCGCGGTCGCTCAAGACCATATTCGGCGCGACGAAATAACGCAGCGCGCGAAAATCGGCCGTCGTGGAGGCCGGATACATATTGAACGCCACCTCTTCGCAGTGATCGGCCCAGAACACGTCGCCGGTGATGCCGAACAAAATTTCATTGGAGTGCATCTGCTCGACCAGGCCGCAGGTTTCGGTCGCCTGTCGCGGGTCGTCATAGCCGGGACGGCAGTTTTCATCGCTGCCGAACATCCCGCCGGGAACCTGCCCGTACCGCTCGCGAATGATGCGGAAATTGGCGTAGGTCGCATGCAAATGGTCCGGGTTGTGGCTTTGCAGATAATAGGTGGCCGGTTCGCGAAAACATTGAGCGATATTGACGTTGTGCCAGTTCGGCAGGGTCTCGTTCATCATCCAGTCGGCGGTGTTGCGGTGGATTTTTTCAGCGGCCTCCAGCAGCCATTCCTGTCCGGTGCGGTTATACAGCCAGTAAATACTGAACAGATTGTCGCCGCCGCGCATCCGCTGCCAGTAGCCGGTCAGCATCTTCTCATCCGGCACCGTGGCCTGATAGCGAAAATAGCGGCTCATCAGTGTCAGTACACGATCGTCGCCGGTGTATTCATAATACGATTGCAGGCAGAACAGCATCACCATATTGGCCCAGTAATCCCGCGAGCCGTCCTCGAAGCGATGATCCGGGCCGAAATCCCCGTTGTCGCGCTGGCTCCGCAGTACCGCCTCGATCCAGACCCTGGCCTCGTCGATCATCGTCTTGTCATCGAGGATATAGCCGATGTTGGCAAAGCCCTTGAGCCAATAGGGCACTTCCTCCCAGCCCCATTGTCCCTTGCCGTCTTTGGACAGCCAGGCGTTGCCGTCTTTTTGCAGCCAGGCGCTGATGGTATCCAGTTGCCCGGTCAGCCCTTCGCGCTGCCGTTCGAGATAGACGCCCAGCCACCCGTCGGGACGAATCGCGCCGACCGGCAGTTTGATGAAGGGATTGGGTTTGAGCGGCGGGCGATTCGAGACATAGTAGTTATTTCGGGCAGACATTGGCGGGCTTTCAACAAGGCTGACCGTTTGGGAACAGCAGCTTGAAGCGATACACAATACGATGATCCATTTCATCCATCCGGTGCTCAGCGGTCTCATTTTTTCTCCATAACAGAGGTTTCTTGTTCAATATGTCGCAGAACCAATTAAGCGCTTTTATGTAAATATCGTATCCGCCGGATATTTTAACCAAAACCTGAAAGAACCCCGGGAATTAGGGATATTTTTTTGAAATCCACCGAAATGGAAACGTGACTTTGGGGTTGCAAAGCCGCCGCCGGCGGCGATAATCGGAGGCTATGGAACAGACGGCCACATCACCGATGACCCTCGATACGCCGGTGCAGTTTCTCAAAGGCGTCGGACCGGCGCGCGCCGAGGCGCTGGCCGAGTTGCAGGTGCGCACAGCGGGGGACTTAGTGGAGTATTTCCCGCGCGACTGGGTGTTTATGCCCGAACCGATTCCCATCGCCCGGATGGAAGCGGGCAAAAAAGTCTCGCTGATGGGGCTGATTGAATCGACTGACTATCATCCCCATCGGCGAAAGCCGGTCTTTGAGATTATGCTGGCCGACGGCACGGGCTATTGTCGGGTGCTGTGGTTTCACGGCGGGTATCTGGTCAATCAGCTTGAGCCGGGCCGGCATCTGCTGGTGCACGGAACCGTCAGCCGCTATAAGCATATGCTTCAACTGACCAATCCCCGATTTATGATACTGGAAGGCCCGCGCGCCGATGCCGCCGAGCCGTTCAGCGGGCCGGTGTATCCGGCCAGCGGCAAACTGCCCGCCTGGCGGATCAAGAAGATTATTCGGACCAACCTTGCCCTGCTTGCGCCGCTGATGCCTGAGTTGTTCGTACCGGCGTTTCTTAAAAAAAACCAGCTTATCGGTCGCGCCGAGGCCTATGCCGCCATTCACAATCCCGCCGATGAAAAGCAGCTTGCCCGCGCCAAGCGGCGACTCAAGTACGATGAATTGTTTTTGATGCAGGCGGGCCTGGCGTTGAAGCGGTATCATTTGCGGCATACCACCCCGGCCCCGGAAATCAAGATTGATGAGCACATCGACCGACGTATTCGCAAGCGGTTTCCGTTTTTGCTGACCGATGACCAGAATCAGGTGATTGCCGAGATCTGCGGCGATCTGGCCAGGCGTATTCCGATGAATCGACTTCTGCAGGGCGATGTCGGCTCCGGCAAGACGGTCGTTGCGCTGTATGCGGCGCTGGCGGCGGTGGCCAATAAGCGGCAAACGGTCATTATGGCGCCGACCGAGATCCTGGCGCGGCAGCACTATGACAGCATCGAGCGGTTTCTCAAGGGCAGCCGCGTGCGGCGTGAATTGATTACCGGCGGCATCACCGGCGGCAAACGGCAGGCGCTGCTCGGCCGCGTTGCCGACGGACAAGTCGATATCGTCGTCGGGACGGTCGCGCTGCTGCAAAGCGACATTCAGTTTGCCGACCTCGGACTGGTCATTATTGATGAGCAGCACAAGTTCGGCGTGCATCAGCGGGCCACGCTGCGAAAAGGGAGCAATCCGCATTGTTTGGTAATGACCGCCACGCCGATTCCACGGACCCTGGCGATGACGGTCTTCGGCGATCTGGATGTCTCGACCATCCGCCATTGTCCGCCCGGACGCGGCGAGGTCATTACGCGCTGGGTTCAGCCGCATCACCGCGACGCGGCGATGGAGTTTATTCGTCAGCGTCTGCGGGCCGGACGTCAGGCGTATTTCGTCTATCCGCGAATCGACGCCGACACGGAAAATGACGACAGCGACCTCAAGGCCGCGGTCGATGAATACCGCCGACTGAAAGAGCGGGTCTTTGTCGAGTTTCGTGTGGGACTGCTGCACGGCCAGATGACCGCCGAGGAAAAACGCCGTACGATGGAGGCCTTCCGCAGCGGTGAACTGAATGTCCTGGTCTCGACGGTGGTGATTGAAGTCGGCGTGGATGTGCCCAACGCGACGATGATGGTCATTGAAAACGCCAATCGTTTCGGTTTGGCGCAACTGCATCAGCTTCGTGGGCGGATCGGACGCGGCCAGAACAAATCGTACTGTTTTTTGTTCGCCGAGACCGAAGACTCCGAGGCCGTCAGCCGTCTGGAGATGATGACGCGCAGCCGCGACGGCTTTGAAATTGCCGAGCACGACCTGCGTCTGCGCGGGCCGGGCGAGTTGTTCAGCACGCGGCAGCACGGCCTGCCCGATTTGAAACTGGCCAATATCATCGATGATTTCGATCTGCTGAATCTAGCCCGCCGCGACGCCTTTGCTCTGATTGCCGCCGATCCGATGCTGAGCCGACCCGACGCGGCCGCGCTGCGCAGCGAATTGATCCGACGCTTCGGCGATGCCCTTGGCCTGGTCGATGTGGGGTAATGCCGGAAAATTTGGTGCTTGCGGAAACGGATAGCATGGATGTACTGTGTACGTCCTGTCGGGGTTGGACAACAAAGCAAACCTGCCTGCCGGGGGCACGCTCCCGACTATGCGACTTTTAACCCTATCGGGTTTTTGCGGATACTCACAAAAAGCAACTCGCTTTTTTAATTTTGCTGTTCAAGCATCGGTTCCAGCCGTTTAAGCCGCTGGTAAAAGCTGTCAATTCGTACCCGTTCAGACGACTTTACCGGTTCACGGCGCCGATGTGGATAGTCCACCGGCAAATCAAACTATTTGAATTTTGATGTGTGGTTTTGCATTTTGATTTTTAATCTTTGATTTTGCGACATGAACGCGGATTCTCAGCATAAGTTGCGCTGTAGTATTAAATCCTTTCATTTATTTTAAAACAGGTGTTACCACCAAATAAGTGATCGTGTTAAAAAAGCCCACCAGAAAGCCCAGCAATATTGCTTGTCGAAGTGTTGCATTAAACAATACTCTCCAAAGCACAAAATTCAAGGACGCAAGCAATACAAACCCACAAATAAGTAAAAACAACTGCGGCTCCGGTCGGACGTCGGGCCGCAAAACGAAGAAACCGTCTCGTGCAAAACGCAGGTTGCGCGACAGTTCTGTCGTAAGTCCGGAAAGGATCATGCCGGCGGCGACAATCGGAATCAGATAAACCGCAAACATCCAAAAGGCAAGCGTTCTAAGCTTTCGCAAAATACTGAAAGCGATGAGAAACGTAATTGAGTTAGCCACGGTAAGAGTGCAAATCACTGAAAAGACACCTGCATAGACCATGGAAGGATTCAATATCAAACCAATCAGGCATATCATTGTAACGGCAGACATCCCCAAAAACCATTGCGATGAAGTTGTACGCATATTAACCCTTTCCTAATTTGAACGTAGCCTGATATCAGTTAATGACCCTTGGCCTTTGATACGGTAATTATTAACCGCATCGTCTTCACCAAATTCAGTTTGTACGTTAATGGCGTAAGGGGTAATAGCACATTGAACGGGTAGTTGAGACAAACCCCGTTCAGCTTCTAATAGATTCAAAGCAATTTTCAAATGCCGATGATACCAATGAGCTTGTGCAATCAACTCACTGGTATATTTTAATTGATCATTGGTATACACCACAAAATCGGGCATAAAATCTTTTGCGATACGCGCAGAGATTTTAGGAAATACTGCATCCGGAGCATATCTAATAACCGGGTCAGGATAGGTCATACCATCGACAACTATTGTTTTTTCGCTGAGAGGTTCCGGCCATTCGGTAACATTCGCCATCGAATTAAGCCGCTGTGTTGTCTGACGCCATAATACCGCTTGGACAATCACGACAATAGACAAAACAATAATTACAATGTTATTTTTCATAACCAAAGCCTTTCATTGATCATCAATTCCCGAAACGACTATCCTGCAGATTCAGAGCAAGACTCATATCCGAATGCGGACCATCATAGACGACGCCCATCTGACCGGTGAGGTTGTGATATAGTACACATCATTTGCATCCCATATCTGCCCTTTGAAATGCATAGGATTATCCTCCTCAAATGAGTTATCCCTGTTTTTAAGTTGACCTCTTGCAAGACCCTTTAATGATACACTGAAAAGAAAGACAAATTAATCTGTTATTCAGTTGGATTCAGCGAAATTCTCAGTTTCCCTATGCCGCAGAATATGAACCAAATAGAATCCAGATACTCCAAAAAAAGACCTGTTCTGTACTTAATGCAATGAAACTACAACACAATGTGTGCGAGTATCAAGAAAATTCCGATAATGAATCGGTTTTCATGACCAATCATCGATTTCGGCCAGCAATGTTGACGAGTCGAGAATCTCACAGTATAATATTTTTCTGAATATAATCGACAGAACAAACGTCATTTTTGCCTCATCGGCTCATTGGCAAAGATATTGGAAGTTATGAAAAAAACCGTCGCAGGGATGCAGAATAAGATTTGGCAGGTTCGACCCGCTCACGCGGATGCGGCCGGGTTGAGCGAACAACTCAATATTACACCGCTTTTTGCGCAAGTTTTGTTGAATCGCAAGCTGAGTGAAATAGCCCATGCCCGCGGCTTTTTATCGCCCAAACTGACCGATCTGATCGAGCCGACCCGGATGCCCGGCCTGACCGCGGCGGTGCATCGGATGATGCGGGCGGTCAGCGAAAAGGAAAAAATCGCGATTTACGGCGATTATGATGTGGACGGAATCACGTCGGTGGCGATTTTGTGGCATTTGCTGCAAATGCTGGGTGCGGACGTGGATTATTACATTCCGCATCGGGTCGATGAAGGGTACGGCCTGAACGACGAGGCGGTGCGACAACTGGCCGAGGCGGGCACACAGCTTCTGATCACGGTTGACTGCGGCGTGACCGCGGTGCGGCAGGTCCGCTTGGCCGGCGAGCTGGGCATGGACGTGATTGTGACCGATCATCACCAGCTTGGCGCCGAATTGCCGCCGGCCGAGGCGATTGTGCATCCGCTGCTGGATTCCGATTATGCCAACCCGGCCTCGTCCGGCGCGATGGTGGCCTTCAAGCTGGCCTGGGGGGTGGCCGAGGCGCACAAGCGGGGCGGACGGATTCCGGACGCCCTGCGGCAGTTTCTGTTGAACGCCACGACGCTGGCGGGTATCGGTACCATTGCCGATGTGGTGGATTTACGCGGCGAAAATCGTGTGCTGGCCGGCTATGGGCTTCGCGCGGTGGAGCAATCCGGCCTGGTGGGTGTCCGGGCGCTGATTGAGACCGCTCAGCTTGCCGGCGATGCGGTCAACAGCTATGATGTGGCCTTCAAACTGGCCCCGATGCTCAACGCCGCCGGACGGATGGGACACGCCCGTCTGGCCGTGGAGCTGCTGACGACCGACAACCAGGTGCGGGCGCTGTATATCGCCCAGTACCTCAAAGAGCAAAACCGTCTGCGGCAGAAATGTCAGCGGGATATTTTCAAGCAGGCCAAGGCACGCATTCTTCAGCACGGCCTGAACCACCCGGATCGCAAAACGATTGTACTGGCCGACGAGAATTGGCACAGCGGGGTCATCGGCATCGTGGCCTCGCGGATTATCGATGAGTTCTATCGTCCGACGATTTTGATTAACACGGCCAACGGTCTGGGGCAGGGATCCGGACGGTCGATTGAGGGCTTTAATCTGTATGCGTCGCTGGCGGCCTGCAGCGAACATCTGGTCAGCTTCGGCGGCCACGAGATGGCTGCCGGCCTGAAGGTCGAGACCCGCAAAGTAGGCGATTTTTCCGAGGCGTTTGAGGCCTATGCGCAGCAATCGCTGGGGCGGATGACGCTGGAGTCGTTTTTGGACATTGAGGCCGAGACGTGTATCGGCGAGTTTAACGACCGGCTGATGCGGGAGCTGAAAAGCCTCGAGCCGTTCGGGCAGGGCAATCCGCGGCCGATGTTTGCCACCCGCGGTGTGCGTCTGATTGCGCCGCCGCGACGCGTCGGGGCGCGCAGCGACCATTTGCAGCTTTCGATTGCCGATGCGACCGGCGCGGTTCGCTGTATCGGCTTTGGGATGGGCAATCTGGAAAAGAAACTGCTCGAAATCGATTCCTTCAGCGTCGCCTATGAGCCGCAGCACAACACCTATAACGGAAAAACCATGCTCCAGTTTGTCCTGAGCGACATCCGGTTTGACTGAAATCTCAACAGCAACATCACCAACACAAGCGACGCGCAGGCAAGTCCCTTGAAATCGGATCACACACCCCACAGGGGCCGTGATGATGTGGAGCTTTTGTCTGTTTCAGTTTGTTGTATATAAGATATGGTTTATGAGTTATTTGCGCGTTCCGGATGCTTCAGAGATGTTTTTTATAACTGGTTTTATCCATTCAACTTATATCAAAACCGAAAAGATCGGGGTCGGTCGGCAGTCAAATGCATAGACTGATTCAAAAGAATCATGTCCAATTTTTGAT
>DSDR01000285.1 GCA_011048645.1 Phycisphaerales bacterium | reverse complement strand
GGTTTGTGCATCATTCGGTCCCGCCACGGCCCGTCGCCTTGAACGGAAAGGGCAAGATGACGAAAAAAACGAACCATCGGCGTCCAAAATACAACCACAATCGACCCCACCGTTCCCACATGCAGACATAAATCAAAAAACAGCATTTCCGAGGTGTGCGTCTCGACCCCATCGGCAAAGGTTTCAAAAAAGACCAGATGCCCGGAGGACGAAACCGGCAAAAATTCCGTCAACCCCTGCACAACCCCCAAAAAGACCGCAAAACGCCCTGTCATTCCGTCGCAGGCGCCGAGAGCCTGGGCCATTGCCCCGACCGAGACGTCCAGATGTCGGCCCACAATCCAAATCGCCGCGGCCCATAATCCGGCCGCCAGATCGTCGGCCAAAATCCCCCACCCGTCGGGCAAACGCTCCAACCGCTTACAAGGCCAGGGCTTAAAAATATCAAAAACGCGAAACAGCCCGAATCCCACCGCCGCGGTCAGGCAAAACCCGGCGTTCGGCGCCAGCCACTGCATCAGCAACAGCATCAGCGCCGCCCCGGCGACCTCATCGCTGACAATCCGTCCGGGATCCTTGGAGCCGGTTGATGCAATCACCTTCGGCGAGCACAGCACGGTTACGGCGCACCCGACCACCAGCAGCACGGCCATCGCGGCTATCGCGGCCCCATGGCCGAACCATAATCCGGCCGTCATAAACACAACCGCCGGCGGCAGCGATCCCCACGTTCCCGGAGCCATCGGGATTCGCCCCAACCCCAGCGAGGTCGTGAGCCATTCTTCTTTGGACATTTGGATTTTGGGCATAGTTGACCTGTCAATCTGTCTTGCGTTGTCGAGTGTAATGAATGAAAGGAGCCTGGTTGGTCTAAAACACCATCGTCAGCGAGATTGCGCCATAGCTGTCCGGGCTGCTTTGTTCTTTAAATGTCTCCGTCATAAAGGTTTGCATATAGGCCAATTCAATATTATCCCGGCGGAAGGCCAAGCCGACCTGCGCGCGACCGGTCAGCGGCCGAGGCGTCAATCCGGTCAGAAAACGGTCGTGTTCCACCGCCCTGCCGCTGAGTCGCGCAAAAACATAGACCGACCGCGTGTTTTGAAGATCCATCGCCGCCGCTGAGCTGGGCAGTGCCAGCCGTCCCGGCCCGAAATCATCCGGCAGATTCACCCCGCAGCGCAGCATCACGCCCGCCTCAATATGCCGATGCAGCGAGCCGGCGGTAAAACCAAAATCGGTAATCATATCGGTATATTCGGTCGGGGCCAACCACCCGCCCGTTTGGCGCTGCCGACGCACCCAGGTCACATCCGCCGCCGGTTCATCGCCAATCTGCTCACCCCAGCCGACCGGCCGCCCGGAGCGCAGTACCTGATGGATGCAGTGCTGCGTGCGGTGTGCCCTCGCCGACGGACCGACCACCCCGACGTTCAGCTCAAAATGGTCCAGCACATCCGCTTGCCGACGCTGAACAAATAGTCCTGTATAAAGCCAGCCGGCAAAGACGTGCTCTTTATCGCCGCGCCGGGACGGATCATCGGCGTGGTCAGGCGTGTAGATATTCTGTCCCAGAAAAAAACCGACCGCCGGTTCAACGGAGGCCGGTTGCGAAAACAAAGAACTTTCGGAAAAATCCTTCAGCCATTGCCAGTCCGGCTCAGTGGAATAGACCAGCTTTGTGCCGTGGGTGTAGTGGCGATCCGTCGCGCCGTTGGGTTTGAGATAGCGGCTGTCGTTCTCAAAATACATCGAAAACATTCCCCCGCTCGCGTTGGCGGCGGTGAGCATCACCAGACACGCACCGACTAAACGGCCATACGACGTAAAGCATTTTTTCATTGTCCCCGTCCTGATTCAATTCCCATTTTATGCAGAATAAAAGTCAAATGTCCCCCGATTGTATCGGCCAATGACACAATGTGCTTTACGTATTGATCGTGAAATATGATTCATTATGGATTAAATCATTCCCATTCAATGGTCGCCGGAGGTTTGCTGGAAATGTCATAGACCACACGGTTGACGCCGCGGACTTCATTGATGATGCGTCCGGCAATGCGTCCGAGCACCTCGTGCGGAATATGCGAAAAGTCCGCCGTCATAAAATCGGTCGTCTCGACACAGCGTACGGCAATGACATGCTCATAACTGCGTTCGTCGCCCATCACGCCGACCGTCCCGACCGGCAGCAGCACCGCCAGCGCCTGGCTGATCTGCCGATAGAGGCCGGCGGCTTTGATCTCTTCGATGAGGATATCATCGGCCTGGCGCAAGATCTCCAGACGCGACTCGGTGACCTCGCCCAGCACCCGCACTGCAAGGCCGGGGCCGGGGAACGGATGCCGCCAGACCCACTCTTCCGGCAGACCCAGATACTCGCCGACCAGCCGCACTTCATCCTTGAACAAATCCCGCAAGGGTTCAACCAGCTCGAAGCCCAATTCTTCCGGCAGGCCGCCGACATTGTGATGCAGCTTGATATTGGCGGCCAGATTGCCGTCTTTGCCGCCCGATTCTATCACATCCGGATACAGCGTCCCCTGGGCCAGAAATTCGGCGTTCGGGATTTTTTTCGCTTCGGATTTGAACGCTTCAATAAATTCAGCGCCGATGATTTTGCGTTTTTGCTGCGGCTCGGTAACGCCGGCCAGCTTGGCCAGAAATTGGCGTGACCAATCCACCACATGCAGATCGATATGAAAATGCCCGCGAAACATCGACTCGACCCCTTCGCGCTCGTTTTTCCGCAGCAGGCCGTGATCGACGAAGATGCACACCAACTGATCGCCGATGGCCTTGTGCAGCAGCGCCGCGGTAACCGCCGAATCCACGCCGCCGGACAGTCCGCAAATCACCGTCGCCTCGCCGACCTGCTTTCTGACCTTGGCGATGGTTTCTTCGACAAAATCGCGCATTTGCCAGTCGCCGGTGCACCCGCAAATATCGTACAGGAAATTTTTAAGGATATCCGTGCCGCGCGGCGTGTGGGTCACTTCCGGATGAAACTGCACACCGAAGAATTTGCCCGATTGGTGCCGCACTGCTGCTATCGGACAGGTTTTCGTTTCAGCCAGCGATTCAAATGCGTCGGTCAACTGATGGACCTGATCGCCGTGGCTCATCCATACGGTGGTGTGCTCGCTCAGTCCCGCGAACAAATCCGACCGGTCGGTGAGGGTCAAATCCGTGCGGCCGTATTCGCGGCTCTTGCCCGGCGCGACATCGGCGCCGAGAATCTTGCAGCCAATCTGCATCCCGTAACAGATCCCCAGAACCGGCACACCCAGCTCAAAAATCCGCGGATCGCACGTCGGCGCGTTCGGCGCGGTCACGCTGGCCGGCCCGCCCGACAGAATAACACCTTTCACACCGATCTGGGCCAGGGTCTCAATCTTGACCGTCGGCTGATAAATCTGCGAATACACCTTGTGCTCCCGCACCCGCCGAGCAATCAACTGGCCGTACTGACTGCCGAAATCGATAATGGCGACGACTTCTCGCGACATAAAACCTCTCTATTTAAATGATTGTGGTAGTTTGTAGAAAAATCTTACTCCCGTTTGCCTTTTTTTGCAACCATTCTCGCCGAAAAATGCTGTCTTGCCCCGACCGGTCAGAGCCGTATTCGACGGTACGGAAGGAATATTCAAGCAAATGCACTGAATCAGCCGAATTGAATGATATACTATAAACAGCACAGTCGTTCGCTTGAAGGTGTCTTATGAGTCAAATTGAACAGCTCAAAGCCGACCATGTGGAGCAATGTCTCAGCCACATCGTCCAGACCGCCGCGGCCGGTACGCTCAGTTTTACGACCAACGGAAAATGGCATGTCTTTGAGATGGCCCTGACGAAGGTCTCGCCCGACGATCTCCGGGTGGACATCAAAACAGACGCCCGGCCAGCCGCTATCCTGAAAAAAGACCAACCGGTCGGCATCTGCCTGCACTGTGCTCATTGTAAATATGTGTTTGAAAGCGTTATTACAGAGCCGCCGTATCCGGAAAACCCCCGACGAGTTCATCTGGACCGACCCGATCAAATCGAAATGGTTCAGCAGCGTGTCTATGAGCGGCATCCGGTCCCGTCCAGGTTCAACGTGCGCGCGATGTTTTGGCATCGCGGCTATTTGAACGATAACCTTACCCTACCCAAAGAGGATTGCTGGCAGGGCAAGCTCGAAAACATCTCCGCCGGCGGCGCAATGATTCGCGTCGATCCGATGCTGCGGGATTGCTTTTGCATCGGCCAGATTGTCGGGCTTCAATTCACTCCTATGCCCTATCAAAAACCAATTCTTCTTGAGGCCGGCATCCGCCATCTTCAGGCCACCACCGACGGCTGCGGCCTTCAGGTCGGCGTTGAATTTCTCGGCCTCGAAGCCGGTTATGAAGGCCGCCAGCTGCTGCACCGTCTGCTCGATGTCATCAACGCTTACGAAAAAATGAATAAATAGCGCCGCCGCCTATGGTCGATAGTCGCGTTTGGCCGGGTGGGCGGCAATGTATTCGACCAGCAATTTGATGGTATTTTCCACATCGTCCAGCGAAATCACCTCAACCGGCGTGTGCATATAGCGGTTGGGAATACTGATCAGGGCAGTAGCCGCCCCGCCGCGACAAAGCTGCATCGCGTTGGCGTCCGTACAGGTGCCGCGCGGTTCAGCGGTAACCTGATAGGGAATCTTGTGTTGTTTGACGACCTTAAACAGCCAATCTTCCATCACCGGGTTGATATTCGGCCCGCGGTGCAGGACGGGGCCTTTGCCCAACTTGACCTCGCCGAGACTCTTGGGATCTGTATCCGGATGGTCACTGGCAAAGCCGACGTCAATTGCAATGCCCGCCTGCGGATGAACGGAATAGGTCGAGGTCATCGCCCCGCGCAGCCCCACTTCTTCCTGAACGGTGGCCACACCCGCGACAGATATATTTAACTTCTTTTTTGACAAAGCTTTAAGCACTTCAGCCACAATGAACGCCCCGATCTTGTCATCGGTCGCGCGGGAGACGACCTTGTGCCCGTTGAGCCGGCGATACGGCACATCAACGACCATCGGATCGCCGATGGACACGCGCTTCAGGGCGGCTTTTTTATCGTCGGCGCCGATATCCACCCAGATATTTTCCATCTCGACAGTCTTTTTGCGCTCATCGGGCTTCATCTGGTGAATCGCTTTGCGTCCGATAACACCGAACACCTCGCCCTTTTGGGTCATAATCTTGACCCGCTGGCCAATCAGCAAAGACGGATCCATTCCGCCGATTTGTGCGGTATAAATATAGCCCTTGTCGTCAACGTGGGTAATCATCAGGCCGATCTCGTCGATATGCCCGGCCAGCATGAACTTAAACTCGGCCGCCGGATTCAGCACCGCAATGGTGTTGCCGTGAACGTCCGGAATCAACTGATCGACACTGCTTTTGACATACTTTCGCCAGCAGGCCGCGGCCGGCTGCTCAAAACCTGACGGACTGGGCGCCTCAAGCAACGCCTTCAAAAACGCTTCTGATGTCTGATTCATTCGTTCGTCTTTCGTCTTTAGTTGTCAATTAAGTTCAATAAAAATAAACAATTACACCGTTTCCAAAAACGCCGACGACATGGCAACCCGCACGCCGGCTTGGGTCATTTGTTCAATAGCCGCCTGATAATCCCGCTGGCAAATCGGTCTGGCAGCGTCGGCCAGCAGGACAGTTTCAAATCCCAATTGCCGCGCGTCCATCGCGGTGTAACGAACGCAATACTCCCCTGCCAGCCCTGTTATCACAACGCAATCGACGCCGTGGTCTTTCAAAAACCCGCCCAAACCGGTTGTTCGTCGATGCAGATTATCATAAAAAGCACTGTAGCTGTCAATGTCGGGGTCTGTTCCTTTTCGGATAACGGCCTGCACGCGGCGGACATCAAGCGACTCGGCCAGTTGCGCCCCTCGGCTGCCCTGGATGCAATGATCCGGCCAGAGTACCTGCTCGCAGCCGTTCAGATCCATTGTTTCCAGCGGTTTCTTGCCGGGATGATGGGACGCAAAGCTGCTGTGGTTTTGCGGGTGCCAGTCCTGGGTGGCCACGACCAAATCAAAATGCCCCTGCAAACGGTTCAGCAGAGGAATAATCTCATCGCCGCGGGGAACAGCCAGCGCCCCGCCGGGCAGAAAATCATATTGTATATCCGTTATAATCAATGCGTTCATTGTTCCGCTCCTTATGGCTTATTTTCGATGTCGGGCGATCAGATCGTCCCGAAGCGTTGTCAGTTTCGGGCTGAGTCCCACTTTGTAGATGTGCGGGTACTCAAACCGTTTGTATTCGTCCGGCAGACGGGCCAGCCGCTGCTGCGCATAATCAGCCGCCGCAGCGACCGAAACCGGCTCGCGGACCCGGCGTCCGCCGGACATGACCTTCACAAGTAATTCTTCGTATTCCCGCCCCGACAGTTCGAATGTTTTATGCGGCTCGGTGGGATGAATCATAGACTCAACCTTAGATTCATCATCAAGGACGACGGCATCAGCGGCAAATCCGCCCTGCCCGTTGATATAACGCAGGATGTTCTTGACGCCGGGAAGCGTGGCTTTGCTCAGCGAATCGGAGACCTTCAATCGCGGGGTTCCATCGGCCATCGAGAGTTTGTAAACGCCGTCCAGCATCCCGTCCGGCTCGCCGATGACCAGCCGCGTGCCGACGCCGAACAGATCAATCGGCGCCCCCTGCCCAATGAGACTGCGAACGAGATACTCGTCCAACTGATTGGAGGCGGCAATCTTAACGTAGTCCAGATTTTCCGCGTCCAGCATACGCCGCGCCTGTTTGGCCATATAGGCCAGATCGCCGCTGTCCAGCCGGATGCCGAACAGCCTTTGGTTGTTCGCCTCCATTTCTTTGGCAACGCGAATCGCATTCGGCAGACCGCTGTTGAGCGTGTCATAGGTATCGATCAGCAGAATGCAATGATCAGGACAGGCCGCGGCAAACGCTCGAAACGCCGTCAATTCATCGTTGTAGCTTTGCACATATGAATGCGCCATCGTGCCGACCGCGGCAAGCCCGTACCGCTGCGCTGCGGCCATATTCGACGTGCTGTTGAACCCGCCGATGATCGCCGCACGGGCGGCGCCGATCCCGCCGGCGCCATGCGCGCGCCGAAAACCAAAATCACTCAGCGACTTGTTATGACCGGCGGCAAAACGAATCCGGGCGGCCTTGGTTGCGATCAGCGACTGAAAGTTCAGGATGTTCAAAATCACCGTCTCGACCAACTGCGTCTCGATCAGCGTCCCTTCAACGCGAAGGATCGGCTCATTGGCAAACACGATCTCCCCTTCACGTGCGGCATAAACCGTTCCGCCGAAGCGAAATTGTGAAAGATAATCCAAAAGCCCCGTGCGGTAACCCTGCGCCTCCAAAAAATCCAGCGCCGCCTCATCGAACCGAAACGCCTCCAGCGCATCAAGCACATCTTCCAGCCCCGCAAAGACCACATATCCCCCGCCGTACGGCAACGTGCGAAAAAAATAATCAAAACACGCCGACCGCTCGTGAATGTTGTCCTCAACATACGCCTGAGCCATCGTAAATTCGTATTTATCCGTCCACAGCGCAGTAGATTTCAGTCGCATCAAACACTCCCTTTTTGAGTTGTGAATGCGCTCACATACACAAGAGGCCCCAAACGTGAATGTCCGCACATTACAATGTTTCAGTGGCGGTCAACCCGATTCGTTCTGTTAACCGTTCAAAATCGTCCAACGAGTAATAATCGATGATGATTCGGCCGCGATTGCCCTTCTTTTTTGGTTCGATACAGACTTTGGTCCCCAGAATGGACTGTAGTTGATTTTCAAGGTCTATTATATATGCTTTCTTGCTTTGTTTTTCCTCCGCCGGTTTTTGTTTATCTTCAAGGTATTTTCTCACCAGCCGTTCCACTTCCCGCACACTGAGCCGCCCTGCCATAGCCCGATTGGCCAATTTCCGGCGAAGCTCATCTGACGGCAGCGCCAGCAAGGCCCGCGCATGGCCCATCGAGAGTTGCTTGCCGATGAGCATATCCTGAATATCTTTCGGTAAGTCAAGCAATCTCAAGTGGTTGGAAATAACCGTCCGGTCTTCACCCAGCTTCTGTGCGGCTTCGGTCTGGTTCAAAGAAAATGACTGGATAAAGTTTTGATAGGCTCTGGCTCGCTCAACGGGGTTTAAGTCCGTCCTATGGATGTTTTCCACCAGCGCCAATTCGAGCATCTCTTCGTCCGTTGCTGAACGAACCAAGGCCGGAATCATCTCCAGCCCGGCCTGCGAAGCGGCACGAAAACGGCGTTCACCGGCGATGATCTCATACAATGGGCCGTTATTTCGCACAATAATCGGCTGAATGACCCCGTTTTCGCGGATGGAACGGGTCAATTCGGCCAAATCATCCTCATTCCAGACGGTTCGAGGCTGATAGGGATTGGGCTTGATCTTCGACAGTGGAATCTCAAATCGGCTCATGTCCATCTGGACGTCCGCCGCAAACTCGGTCGCCCCGTCTGCTTTTTGAGAAGGGGTTGATTCTTTCGAAACTCCGACAGGGGCGGTCTGGATAGGCCCCAGGAGAGACTCCAGGCCGCGTCCCAAATGCGCCCGTTTTGTTTTTTTACTGTCCGACATAGCAACCTCCGAAAAGTGTTACACCATAAGTTCTTAAAGATAGTTTCGGCAGTTGTATCGAAATGACTCCAGAAATTCCAGTAAAAAACCGCCCGATTTCTGTGTTTCACGTGAAACAACTCAAAAAAAACGTCGGCTGATGAAAAAAAGAGTTGGCCGGTGTTTCACGTGAAACATTCCGCCGGCACAAAAAATTTTAAGTGGTGTGTTGACGCAGCTTAAGGTCGGTGTAAGGGAGCCGTACTAATTTGGATCGATATAAGCCAATTCAGAGATGCCGTAAAGCTCCCTGACAAGCTGATTGGTCATCGGCAAAGAGGCCTTCGGAATGACCACGGTAGGGGACTCCAGTTCGAATTCCACGACGTGAAAGGGCGACTGCGGGGTATTTGACATCGCCTCGACCATTTGATCGAGAGATCGTATCTTGATTCCATTAAAAGACTTAACGACGAGCCGACCGAGCTGATGGTAGCCCAGATTGGCCTCGGTTGGCAATACATAACTCAGCAGCACAATATCGCTTCGCTGCTCGGTCGGGCGAAAGGCATGTTCACGGTAATACTGGTACAAGTGAGGGGGCACACGACCCTGCCAGCCCTCACCCCACATCGTCATATAATCCCGCGTTAATGTTTGGAATACAAACCCGCCGATCACGAGATATTCCGGTCGTTTGTCGTAAAGGTAGTAGGGTACCAGCATATCCTCGGCTTTAATATTTCTCACTTTTACATCTACAGACTCTTCTTTACCATTTCTAAAAATCCGAAATGTCATTGTCTCGCCGGCCTGTGCCTGAGCGATCAGGTGTTCAAATCCAATCCGATCATATCGCTCGTGGCGATACCGTCCATAAGGGTTGAGCAAATGGGAATTGATGCTTAAAATCACATCGCCGGAAACCAGCTCAGAACTGCCGGTACCCATTGTATAAACAGAAGTTACATAAACGCCATGCCGTATTTCGTCGGGCATTTTCAGATAGTTTCGAACCGCAGGATCCAGCAGATTGGAGGTCTCGAATCCGACCGCACCAAAGCCGCGGTAGGGGGGATTTTGGGCATTACGGAGAAAACGGTTGATCGATTCGGCCGGAATCAGCCCCACCTCCGCATCGCTGCTCCAGCAGGCCATTCCTATCGGCTCATCATCCAGACAATACACCTCGCCTGCGCCGGTCGATCGCGATGGATTAGTCAGCACATATTGCAGCGTCTTGACAAAAGATACGGGAGAATACCGCACTTCGGCCCGATCCAGGTTAGCGCGCGCTTTGGTTATATCGCCGCCAAAATCC
>DSDR01000112.1 GCA_011048645.1 Phycisphaerales bacterium | reverse complement strand
TCCACCGCCGGCCACGTATTGGCGTTGGCAAAATCGATCTCCGCACTGAGCGTTGTTTCAAACGGCGGCAGACATAACCTGCTCGTACAGGCAATTCCGCTGAGATGCACATCCACTGTAAGTATCTGTAAATCATTGGGATATGATTCGATTGGCAAAACCAGATAAAAATCGCCGACATAAACATCAATCTCTTTTTGAAGCGAGGCATCATAAAACAAATCCGGTTCAGGATGCAACGTCGAGCCAAACCGCACCCCGTCGGCCTTTGCCGAGGCCTTCAATTCCAGTCCCGGTGCCGGGGCGGTTGCCGGATCGGCGTAATAATGCAGGTCGTCGGTTCCGCTGAATCGCACGGCAATGGCCGGTGCACCGTCGTACCGCACGGTTTCGATCCGGGCGGTCGAGTATTCCTGTTCGTGGCGGGTTATCTCAACCGGTTCGGCGTATCCTGCCACCCCAAAAAGCCAAACAAAGGATAGAATGAAACTTACTGGCAAATATGACTTCATTTCTCTGTTCTCCATTTTTGGTGTCTTGATAAGGTAGTTTACGGAAAAAACGGGGCAAAGTTTAGCATAATTTTTTTAATATCCCGACGGGAAATCATCATTATTTGGATGCATCTCTCAAAAGATCATCGGGAATCTAAGATACAGGTCACACACTGACACACCGGTCGGCAAAGGCTGTTCGATCAAAGGCAAAATAGAGATATTTTTTGCCTTGTTCTTTGTCTTGCTTAATCCGGACTGTTGTCAAGGGCTGTCAATGCCGATATAAATAGCGGACTTTTGTGAAAGGATTGGCCGATTTTATGATCAAAGGATTTCGCCTGATCGCGATGCTGACGGTAGTCAGCCGGGTTTTCGGTATGCTACGGGATATGGCGTTTGCCTATTTTCTCGGCGCGGGACTGATTATGGATATCTGGGTCATTGCCTTTAAGATTCCGAATCTGGCCCGACGGATTTTCGGCGAAGGTGCGGCCACTTCGTCGTTTATCCCCGTCTATAGCGATCAGCTCAAAAAGGACCGCGCGGCCGCCTATCAGTTGGCTCATACGGTGGTTACGGTTATTGTCGTGCTGCTGACCGGTGTGGCGCTGGCGGGGCTGGCGCTGATTGCGTATATTCATCGGTTTCACGCACCGCTGGAAAGCACGCGGCTGATGCTGGTGCTGGCGGCGCTGATGCTGCCGTATATGGTGATGATCTGCGCCGAGGCGATTTTGGCCGGGATACTCAATACCCATCGGCACTTTGCCGCGCCGGCGGCGGCCCCGATTGTGCTGAATATCGTCAACATAACGACGCTGTGTGTCGGCGGCTGGGTGATGGGGCTGGAACCGGAGCAACATGTGTTTTTGCTGGCGTTCGGCGTCCTCGCGGCCGGCGTGATTCAGGTCGGGATACAGATGGCGCCGATGCGGCGGCTCGGCTTGACCCTGCGCCCGGCATGGCAGGTCCACTCGGAGGCGTTTAAGCGGATTTTGTGGCTGATGGGACCGATGATTCTGGGGATGGCGGTCACTCAACTTAATACACTGGCTGATGATATTATCGCCAAGAGTCTGTCCGGTTCGGTCGAGAAGGGAACCTCTTTTGTGATGCTGGGACGAGAGATACGCTATCCTGTTTGGGCCGGTTCGGTGGCGGGGCTGTTTTATGCCCAGCGGCTTTACCAATTTCCGCTGGGCGTTCTCGGTATCTCGCTGGCCACGGCCATTTTCCCGGTGCTCAGCGATGCGGCCGCTGATCAGGACGACGCCCGGCTTGCCGATACCACACAACAGGGCCTTCAGGCGGCGATTTTTCTGGCGCTGCCGTCAACGGCAGGACTGATTCTGATCGCTCGCCCGCTGGTGGCGGCGATTTACCAGCGTGGGCGGTTTACTGCGGGCGATACCGAGCTGGCAAGCGGCGTGCTGATCTGCTATGCGCTGGGGTTGTGCGGGTATTTTGTTCAGCAGATTTTGCCCCGCGTCTTTTATGCGCTGAAAAATTCCGAAGTGCCCGCTCGAACGGCTGTTATAGCGGTTGTGCTGAATGTGATTTTGAATTTGACGCTGATTTGGCCGATGGGGGCCGCCGGGTTGGCTTTATCCACGGCAATTTGCTCGTATGCGCAGGCCGGGATTTTGTTATGGCTGTTGCATCGGCGGATGGGGATCCGTTTTGATGACCGCTTTGGGTCGGTGTTGTCCAAGACGTTGTTGGGAACGGGGGTCATGGCGGCGGTCGGATGGGCGGTATTGGCGGCGATGGGCGGACTGGCGCACTCGTTCCGGATGGATGTCGTTCGGGTGTTGGCGACGGCTGCCGTCTGCGTCGGGGTGTATGCCGCCGCGGCTGCGGCCATGGGCAACCCGATGCTGGCGCTGATCGTCGGCGCTCGACGACGTAACAACAAAAGGCGATAGGCAATGCATCAAACAATTTTCCGGAATTGTGGTACGGGGTTTGACGGGAAACGGCGGGCGGGCTATAATGGGTCGTGTCGTAGCCTTCGAGAACCCTGTTGACTGTAAAACGGAGGTGACTTATGAAAGTGATAGAATTTCTGGACTCCCAAGGCGTTCATTATGAAATGAGCCAGCATCGTCCGGTGTTTACCGCGCAGCAAATGGCCGCCGAGGAGCATGTGCCGGGCATGGCGGTGGCCAAACCGGTGGTGGTGCGGGCCGACAAGACGTATTATTTATGCGTGCTCCCGGCCTGCTGCAAAGTCGATATTGACGTCTTAAAGAACGCGCTTGGCGCCGCCGACGTGGTATTGGCCGATGAAGATGAAATCGCCAAAATTTTTGACGATTGCACGCTGGGCGCCGAGCCGCCGTTCGGCCGCCTGTACGGACTGGAAACACTGATGGATGCAACGCTGGAACAGGACACATTTATCGTGTTTCAGGCCGGGACACATGAGTTGGCGATACGAATGGATTTGGATGATTATAAAAAACTGGCTCAGCCGCGGGTTTTGAATTTCAGTTACCATATGCGATAACGAACGCCCCGGGGTACCGAAGACGGAGCCGGTTTTCGGTAGCCGGTGTATGCACAGGACTTTTTTAGTGGAGGCCGTACATGGTCAGACAAGGAGTTGTTTTTTTTACAGCGGCAATAATGGCGGCGGGGATAACGCCGAATACTTATGCACAAGGCAATGAGGATACGATTTTTTCGCCTCTGACCGCCTCGGTTTTTGTCAAAACCGCACGAGAGATATTTCGTGAAGACCCTTCCCGCGTTGAGTTGGCCATGCGGTTTCTGGAGGCTGCCGATGCGCTGGATCGCGGTTCTGCGGACATTCCGGAACAAGTGTTGCGTATCGGCGCCGAGAGTTGTATGGGACGAGCCGACTATTCGCAGACCATGACCTCTGCGCTGCGGTCGTACATCGGGCGCCAATTTGATCTGGAGGTGGCCTTGTCCGCCATCCGGTGTATGTTGTCGCATCTGGATACCCGTCAAGATCGCGAGGCGTTGCTGGGTCGTATGCTCCGCCGCTATGCTCCGGTCAACGAGAGGCTCGGCTCGGAACTGGCGACTCAGCTCGGTCTGTTGGCAATGGAAAAGACAGACATCGAGACGGCCAGGCATCAGTTTAATTACGCTTATTCGCTGAATCCATATAATGATCTGGCCTTTCAGATGCTCCGGGAGGTCTATGCCGCCGAGGGGTTGGCCGTCAGCCCTGAAGCCTTCGCCGTTCATCTTCGCAAGATGATGGACGTCAATCCTTACGGCCTGTCCGCGGCGCTGCGTTATGCGGATTTTCTCAGACAGTTCGAGTTATACGCGCCGGCGGCGCGGATGTATGAATACGCCGACAGCGTGTTTCAGTCCCGCTTTCCGGATCAACGGATCGATCAGAGCATTTATCTGCCCTGGCTGCTGAGCTGTTATCATACGCCTCGTTTGCTGACGCAGTGCCTTGACCTTGCCGAACGGTTTCGTTCCGAGGCGACGTTTGACCTGATGCTCGAAGCGGTTGCCGGTCGCGCCGCGGCCAAGCTGGGGCGAGCAGAACAGGCCCGCCGTATTCTTGAGCAGGCCGCCGAAAAAGCCGAACAAATGCTCGGCGAAAAGGATCTTGCGCTGCCGATTTATCCCGAACATCTGGCGTGGTTTTTCAGTTTCATTCTGGAACGTCCGGACAATGCCCTGGCCTGGAGCAATCAGGCCTTCAGTCAGGCGCCAGATCGGCAAGGGGTGCGCGCTGTTTTTGCCTATACACTGGCGGTCAATGAGCAGTATGAGTTGGCCCGACAATACGCCGAATCTTCGGCACAGAGCGACCAGACAGCAGCGATTACGATGGCCTTGGTGCATCGTCATGAAGGGAATCGGCAGGAAGCGATTGATCTGCTTCGTCGTGCGATTGCCATGGACGCAGACACGTTTGAAGCCGAAAAAGCCAAATCGCTTTTGACCGATCTGGGGGCAGACTATCTTGCGCCGCCGATTGCTCAGGCGATTGAGAAAACGCTTGAAGAGCAGTTTAGCTCCCGTGTTGTGCCGGTTTATACCGAGCCGCGGCAGCGGTTCGCGACCAAACTGATGTTCAGCAGCAGTAATATCCTCTACGGTGCAGAATTTGACGCGCGACTGGTTATCGAAAACAACAGTTCCGCCCCCCTGTTGATTCAGGATGAAGGAATGCTGACCGGGGTGATTCGGGTTGATGCGGTGGTGCGCGGCGATTTGACAATGCAGATTCCCGACGTGCTGACGATGCGGTTTCGTCCCAATCGGCCGATACAGCCCAATGAACACATTTTTATTCCGCTGGATCTACGTACCGGCAAACTCCGCCGCCTGTTGGCAACCTATCCGCAGGCCACACTCGAATTGGAGTTTTCCGTCTATTTGGATCCGGTTCTGCACGAAGACGGCACGGTGAGCAATGCCCTTCGAGATGTTTCGCCTGTTCGCGCTACACTGAGACGGCGGGGCGTGAATCTGACGCGCGATTTTATGATGCAGCGACTGGATGCGTTGGCCAAAGGGCAGGAAGGCCAGAAAATTCTGGCCGCGCGCCTTTTTGCCGGCCTGTTGGCTGAACAGGAAGCGTTTCGCCGGGGGCAGGCGGACTATGGCTATACGCGGGTTGAGCCGTCGCTGCTGGTAGATTCGGTTCGCCGTGTACTGACGGATGAGAATTGGCCGCTTCGTGTGCATATTATGGAGGAGATCAGTCATCTCGAATTTTCGAGCGACTTTGCTCTGATTCAGACGCTCTCGGCCAATCTGGATCATAACCGCTGGCCGGTGCGGTTTATGACCCTGTATCTGCTCAGCCGAATTCAGGGCGACGCATTTCAGCCGGTACTGGATTGGAAGGCTCAATATGATCCCCACCCCCTGACACGACGGCTTGCGGTGGCCTTGGGCGGCAAAGAACCCCCGCAGCCTCAGCGAGACCCCAGATAAAAGGTAGAGAAAGACATAATGGGCGTACTGTCGCCCGCCGGCAGAAAACGAAAAATTTTTACAAATATAGAAAAAATCTATTGAGTTGTCGGCTGAAATTTCGTAAATTCGCCACTCTTGTTTAGCATGTGTTAATAACCTAATGGAAAGGGATGAACAATGCCTGCAAAAGTAGATGCAAGTACCTGTACCGGATGTGAGGCGTGTGTGGATTCGTGTCCGAGCGAAGCGATTGAGATGAAAGACGGCAAAGCGGTGGTCATCGAAGACAAGTGCGTCGATTGCGGCGTGTGCGTCGATGAGTGCCCCGTCGAAGCTATCAGTATGGAATAATATGATTGCCGGCCCCATCGTCTAGAGGCCTAGGACACCGGGTTTTCAACCCGGCGACAGGGGTTCGAATCCCCTTGGGGCTAAAATATTGAAAAAGGTCGTTTTCTGCTCGAAAACGGCCTTTTTTCTTCTTTATCGCATAAGTCGAATCAACCGTCTGTATGGAGAAATAATGATGTCGGCAAAAATTACTGTGGTCGGCGCCGGGAACGTCGGAGCTGCAGCGGCTTTTGTGGCCTCGCAAAAAGGCTTGGGGGATGTCGTACTGCTTGATATTGTAGAAGGGCTGGCTGAGGGCAAGGCGCTGGATATGGCGCAGGCCAAAGCCGTTTATCCGGCCGCCGGGCAGGTGACAGGGACGCGCAACTGGGCCGAGACGGCCGACAGCGACGTGGTGATTATCACCAGCGGCCTGGCGCGCAGGCCGGGGATGAGCCGCGATGATCTGCTGGCCAAAAACGCACAGATTGTCAAGTCGGTGACCGAACAGATTGTCCGCACCTCGCCGAAGGCGTTTATTATTGTAGTCAGCAATCCGCTGGACGTGATGACATATGTGGCCGCGAAGGTTAGCGGATTTGACAAACAGCGTGTGATGGGCATGGCCGGGGTCCTCGATTCAGCACGGTTTACCTGTTTTATCGCCGAGGAACTGGGAGTTTATGTCGGCGATGTCAGCGGCGTCCTGATGGGCGGGCACGGCGATGATATGGTGCCGCTGCCGCGTTATACGACGGTGGCCGGGATTCCGCTGACCGAACTGATGGCTCCCGAAAAAATCGACGCTCTGGTCGAACGCACCCGAAAAGGCGGCATTGAAATCGTCAATCTGCTGGGGACCAGCGCCTATTATGCGCCGGCGGCCGGGGCGGTCACCATGGCTGAAGCCATTCTCAAAAACACCCGTCGGATTATGAGCTGTTGTGTCTATTGCGACGGTTCGTACGGCATCCGCGGCGACTATGTCGGCGTACCGGCGATGCTGGGCAAAAACGGCGTTGAGAAAATTATCGAATTGGCATTGAACAAGACCGAACAGGCAATGTTCGAAGCTTCGGCAGCTCATGTCCGGGCGCTGACGCGCAAGGTGGATACGATGCTCGATTAACATGAATTGGATTCGTGGGTCTTGACTGATGTGTTCGGCGTTGCCGGGAAGGCTCAAATCCCTTCAGGGGTTTTTTCTTTTCCTTCTTCAAGTTTTTTGTTGAACATCCGAATCTGCATATCGATCGCGCCCAGCGCCCAATCGATATAGTGCAGTTTATGATAAGGCTGTTGGTGCGCTTCGTTCATCAAGCCGTCATAGATGGCATCGAGAAAACGCCCCTTTGTACGTCGTGAAATGGGTTCCGGCGCGACCGCCCACTCCCGCAGTTCCTGGTATTCATTCCGCAGACGCCGGCTGGCAGCCAGTTGTTCAGCGGTGAGGTAATTGCCCGGGTTGAGTGAAAGCTGCAATCCCTTCAGCGCCATAATCAGCGGCTCGTAGTTGGCCCGGCTGTCCAGCCGCATAAACTTATACTGATTGATATAGATGGGGTATTTGGCCGCCTGGCTGGCAGCGCCGTCGGGCGTCATCTTATACTGGCGTTTGCTGGTACGGGCAAAGACCAGCTCTTCGCCGCAGTCGCTGCGCTGAATTTCTTTTTGAATCATTCGTGAAACCGCCAGCCGTCCGCTCTGGGTAATCTGCGTTCCCCCGCCCAGAACGAACAGGCACTTGACAAAACTCATCGGCAAGGTGGTTTGCTTGCCGATTTGCGTATGGCGAAGCTGAAAAGACAGATGCAGGCTGTGGGGGTTGACCGGATAGAAACGGGTTATTTCGTGGATGAGCTGATTCAGTACCCACGGATCGGGGGTGGCGGGCTTTGAGATTTCGCCGAGGGTGTTCAATCGTCCCGGCGCCAGTTCGAGAAAGCCGCGTTTGCCGGGTCCGGGGTCTCCGGAATGGTCGTCCACATAGCCGCCCAGCCGCCACGTCAGCACATCCAGCGCAAACTCATGAAAATAGCGAAATCCGTCAAATACCGGGTCCTGATGGGCATAGATCGTATCCACCGCCCGCACGCCCAGATTGCTCAGTTCCACTTCGGCGCCCATCGGCACCAGGCCGGGATGAAGATTGTTGCGCACGTTGAGCATATCCCCCTGAACGACGCGCGGGTCAAAGGTGTTCTCCGCCGCTGAAATGGCGTACTTGACATAGTCAATCAGGTCATACCGTCCGTCCGGCGGCATCGTCTCCAGCCCCCGTCGCAGAATCATATCAACGGCGGTAAGATTTCGATTGACCATACGCAGGGCAATCAGCAGGCTCAGCGCCCGATTGAAGTATCGCGGATTCGGCGCCAGCCGGTCCAATTCATAGCGAAATCGTTCGTGAATCAGAGACTCAAAATGATTCAGCAGGGTCTGCTTCATCACGAGGGCCAAATAATTGTACAGATAAGGCCCCGCCTGCCGGTCATTCATCAGCGTCTGAATCGAGGGAACCGGGCGGCTCAGTTCGTGTTCCAGATAGTAATCGCTGACGGCATCCTGGCCCAGATGACTGACGACCAGATCGCGTTCGGTCGTGCCGATCAATTCACGTCGGGCCATCCGTTCGATGTTGGCATCGGGCGACTGCTCACCGGGGCGTGTATGCCTGTCAAAAAACTTTTCGATGCGTTTGCGCAGCCACAATTCGTGGATCAAATTCACATGAAAGCGGTCGCCGAAGCGTTTTTTCATTGTTCGCGGACTGGCCAGATACGCCTGCGCCTCCACCGGACCGTTGGCGGTGTTGACTTTGACGGTTTCGCGTTCGTAGTGTTTGCCTTCGTATTTGTCGATCACCGACATCGCCGACGGGGGGACATTGTAGATGACAAATCCCTGTATCTTGGCGGTCGGATCGGGAATGGCGTAGAAATACACGTTGTCGGGGCTGACGCGGCGGTAGTCGGGCAGCATGGCCAGTTCGGCCGCCAGCACATTCCACGGCGTCGATTCGGACGGCTTGAGGGTAAAGCTGAATCCGCACACCGACTCAAAGATCGACGGCTCGCGCAGCGACCCATAGATAAACAGATTAGTGGTTGTTTTTTTATCAATAAGTGTCTGCATAGCAGTGCTATTCTCCGAAATCAAAAATCGTTTGTCAATGGACAATGCGATTGACGTGAGCGTGGATGAAGGTCAGGATTTCATAACAAATCGTATCGGCCAGTTCCGCCAGGGCATAGGCCGAGCAGGGTGAGTCGTGGTCATTGTCCAGCACCGTCACCATTTGCCCCGGTTCGGCGTCCGGCACATCCGTTACGTCAAGGATCACCTGATCCATACACACCCGTCCGATGACCGGCACGGTATGCTTGCCGATTTTCATTTTGGCGCGATTCGAAAAACAGCGGCGATATCCGTCGGCGTACCCCAGCGGGACAATAGC
This sequence comes from Phycisphaerales bacterium, assembly GCA_011048645.1. Lineage (GTDB taxonomy): Bacteria > Planctomycetota > Phycisphaerae > Sedimentisphaerales > Anaerohalosphaeraceae > T3Sed10-213. The sequence goes on along the minus strand of DSDR01000112.1, from coordinate 832 downwards.
GGCCACAGTATCGCGTACCGGAATGAATGAACGACCGTAGCTGACCGAATGGCCGGCCGGAATTCGGTGCAGTTGAGCAATAGGCGCTTCGAGCCGAAGTACGGGCTTGAGTGAAATCGGCGGCTGAGCCATCCGGCGGGAATAATAGCCGTACATCGAAATGCCGCAGCGCACCATATCATAATGCGCACGGGGCAGTTTGATAGTACCGGCGCTGTTGGCCGCGTGAATGGTAACATCTCGGCGGCCTTTGAGCCGATGGGCGTCGAGGAACTGCTCGAAACGGTCGATTTGCTCTTCGGCGTAAGAGAGGTCTTCTTCGTCGGCGGTGGCAAAGTGCGTAAAGACGCCGACCAGTCGAATATTCTCACCGTCTTCAATCGCCTCCAGCAGCGTCGCGGCCGATGCCGGTTCGATCCCGCAGCGTCCCATCCCCGTTTCGATGTTCAGATGCACACGAAGAACCAGCGACGTGCCGGCCAGAATGCTTTTTACAAAACGCAGGCTTTCAATTGAGGTCAAAACACACTCAAGGCCTTCGCGGGCACAGATGCGGATTTGCTCAATCGACCAGACGGGACTGACCGGCTCCAGAATCAAAATCGATTTCTTGCAGGTCATAACGGCGATGTGCAGCGCCTCATAGAACGTGGCTACCGCATACGCATCCACCGGCCCTTTTTGTAGAATGTTGACGATTTCGGTGATGCCGTGTCCGTAGGCGTTGGCCTTGACTACGGCACAGAATTTGGTATGCGCCGGACACAGGCTGCGCAGTTTCTGGACATTGTCCAGTAAATCTTTCGAGTGAATATGCGCCTGCAAATCGGGT
>DSDR01000309.1 GCA_011048645.1 Phycisphaerales bacterium | reverse complement strand
TCCAGAAACTGTTCGAGTCGTCTCAGATAACAATCAATTTGTTCCGCTTCAAACCACGTCATCGTGAACTCCCGTATGAATACTCGGTACTCCATCAATACGTACCGTGTATCAGCAAGACAAGTTCACGGATTTTACGACAGACGGTCAAAGTTCGGCGGCATCGTCTCCGACCAGCGGGCGGACCTGATCAATGCGAAAGAAAACTAAAAACTTATCGGAATCATCTTCTTCCGGGTAAATAGACGGCTGCTTTTTGCGCAGTGCTGCAACGAGGCTGCGATTTGTCTCTTGGCGAATCATTGTCAGATACATTCTCAGGCCTTTATCCGTGTGGCCATCTTCGACAAACATATACGCAGCCTGAAGGTTGGCACGCAGGTTTTGATGGCTTCGCCGCTGTTTCATCACAAAAGCGACGGTATTCTCGTCGATAAAATGCGGTTTTGCATAAATCGCCACGTCCACCTTATGCCCCGGATCACAGGTGGCCAAGACGCCGACCCCCGTTTGGTTGGCAAAATAATCGGCAAGATTCATCGTGTTACACCCCTGATTGGTTATGGTACCGGATTATTGTTTGGCTGTTCACAAGCGCGCTCACGTCGGCTGCTCGGCAATCGCCGATGGCTATGCGTGTTGCTACCCGATATTTTCAGACTTGTCAAGAGTTGAATTTTGTCTATAATCGTGATAGATCGGTCGAATCAAGAAACGCATGGCTGCCAAAGGGCGGCGGTGCGGCCATCAATTGACAAGGGTATTGATATGACAGAGCCTGATTTTATACAATATGACGTGTCCATCATCCGTCCGGCTGTAACACACGAACAGATTGCATTTCGCGGCCGGGATCTGTCTTCAACAGAACGCGCCAAAGTCAAAAAGGCGCTGCGCACACTGCACTCGCTGGAAATTATGGCGGTGAACACCTATCGTTTTCAGATCACGCGGCGGGATGAGGCGCTCAACCGCGATTTGATCGCGGCGATGTGCAACGAGATGACTCATATGCAGGATTTTGCCGTCAAACTCTATGAATACGGCCTGCGTCCCAGCCTTTTTCGATGGGCCTGGTGGCTGGTCGGATTTGCCATCGGTTTTGGGTCGCGTCTGATGGGAAAAACAGCGATTCTGAAAACCGGCGTCTTTGTCGAAACCAAGGCGGTGCATCATTACGCCGAATTGCTCAACGCCGCCGACTGGGACGAGGCAACCCGTCGCGTCATTGAGAAGGACCAGGCCGACGAGGGTGGCCATATTCAAACCTGGTCGCGGTATCTCAGCGAGCTGTCCTGAACCGGCCGGTCGGAACAAAAAGGAATCCGTCATGAAATTTAAATCGCTCCGGGACATCCTGATATTTGCGATGGCCAAAGAAGAATCCTCGGTTCGATTTTACAAAAAGCTTGCCGTCATGGTCCAAAAGACCGAAACGGCGATGATTTTTGAAAACTTGGCGCGCCGGGAACAGGAGCATATTGAGGCGGTTCGGCTGGAACTGTTCAAGCAGGGTTTTACACTGGACGATTCGACCGCCGAGGATACCGACCAGGACAGCGGAATATATATTGAGTTGGACCAGACCGCCGGCCGGATGAGTTATGTTGATGCGCTTCGCGTGGGGGTTCAGAAAGAGCGGGCGTCGTTTAAGCTGTACGCCGAATTGATGGCTCTGGCCGAAGACCTTGAGTCCAGAAAGATGTTTCTGGAACTGGCCGAAGAAGAAATGCGCCACCTGCTTCAGTTGGAACGCGAAATCGAAGTCATGACCGGCCCTCATCGCTCATAATGCGGCGTCGCTGGAAGCTGTACCAAGGGGCGGCATTCTCTTTATCACAGACCAGCAGACCGTGGCGCTGTATGGAATGGAATAAAATCTGAAATTCAAATAAACGCCGGAGATTCAGCTCCGCAGGCGGATTCATTACAATCGCGGCTATGTCCAACTATAAACAAGCGATGCAGATCATCAAACGGCTGCGGCGGCAGGGTCATCAGGCGCTGCTGGCCGGCGGGTGTGTGCGCGATAAGCTGTTGGGACGTCCGGCCAGTGATTACGATGTGGCCACCAGTGCCGTACCGGATGAGGTCGTCGCGCTGTTTCGACGCACACTGAAAATCGGCGCCCGCTTTGGGGTCGTGATGGTGATGATCGACGGCAAACAGGTCGAGGTGGCGACGTTTCGCACCGAAGGCGGCTATCAGGACGGCCGACGTCCCGACCATGTCGCGTTTGCCTCGGCTCGTGAAGACGCACAGCGGCGTGATTTTACCGTCAATGGGATGTTTTATGACCCAATTGAAAAAAAGCTGTACGATTTTGTCGGCGGACAGGTTGATTTACAGATCGGGATGCTTCGCACCATCGGCAATTCTGACCAGCGGTTTTCCGAGGATTATCTGCGGATGCTGCGGGCGATACGGTTTGCCGTCAAACTGAATTTTGCGATTGAGCCGAAAACCTGGCATTCAATGCGGGTACATGCCGACAGAATTGCCCATATCAGCGCCGAGCGCATCGCGGTTGAGCTGGAAGCCATTTTGACCCATCCCAATCGCCGTCGCGGCGTTGAATTACTCATCGACTCCGGTTTGGCGCAAGCCATTTTTCCTGAACTTTCGCAGGAGGCCGGACACGACGCAATAGAGGCAATCGACGAGCTGCCTGACGCGGTGGATTTCGGTCTGGCCATGGCGACATTTTGCGCAGGGTTGCCGACCGAGACGGCCATGGCGCTGTGCAAAAGACTGAAACTCAGCACCGCCCGCCTGAAACATATTCGGTTTCTGCTTGCGCATCGCGGTGCGCTGTGTGAAGCACAAATGCCGCTGAGCCGCCTGAAACTGCTGATGCATGAGCCGTACTTTGACGACCTGATGACGTTTCAAAAAGCCATACTGAAGGCCCAAGGCAAATCGCCGCGTCCGCTGGCTGCGGTGAAAAAAAGAGCTGAGGCGATTGATCCGTCCGTCGTTCATCCCGAACCGCTGCTGGACGGTCATACGCTGATCGCACTGGGAGCCGTCCCCGGCCCGATGGTCGGCACACTGGCCAGAGAATTGTACATTGGCCAACTTGAAGAACACCTCAAGACCCCCGAACAAGCCAAACAATGGGCTGTCCGCTGGCTGGAAAAACACAAAACCGACTCATCATAAGCGTCTTTTGCCTGCGGGAGAGACGGCTCACCCACCGTAACAGGGCGCTTATCGGGGCTTTATTTTCCGCAGGACGGCCTCGAACACCTCATAGGCGTTTTGGTCATACAGGCAAAAAACAATATGTTTGAGACCGGTTGAGTCCTGTACATAATCCGCGACGGTGGTGAGCATCATCTCTGCACAGCGGTCAATCGGATAGCCGAAAATACCGGTGCTGATCGCACAAAATGCAACGCTTCGCAAAGCATGCTCGTCGGCCAGACGCAGGCTGCTGAGGGTGGCGCTTTGTAGTTTCGCGTCTTCATCTCCTTCTCCCATCCGCGGCCCGACGGCATGAATCACATACCGGCACTTGAGATTGCCCGCGCCCGTCATGGCGGCTTGACCGACTGGAACGGGAGCAATTCGATTGCTTTCCTCCTGAATTATCCGACCGCCTTTGTGGACGATTGCTCCGGCCACGCCGCCGCCGTGCTGAAGCTGGCTGTTGGCCGCGTTGACAATCGCGTCGGTGTGCATTTCGGTGATGTCGCCCTCAATCAGCTCCACGCGGGTTTGGCCTATGGTGATTTGCATGGCAGTGTCTCCTGTTTCCGGTTCACGAATGACCATAGTATAGCCGGCATCAGCAACGCAAGGATACAAAAAAATGATTTTCTTGCATATATCTCCCGCAATCGGTATAGTTTCAGCAACTTTCGCGGGGTGTAGCTCAGCTTGGCTAGAGCGTCTGGTTTGGGACCAGAAGGCCGCAGGTTCGAATCCTGTCACCCCGACTACCTTTAGGTAGGTAAGTATGTTCAGCGGTTGTCGGCATTTGCCGCTCCCGCTGGTCGCTTGTGTTATTGTTAAGTGGCAACGGTTCAAACGAAGGACAGTTGCCCCGACTGTCTTTAGCTGCCTAAGCGAGGAGACATATCCTGGGTATGTTCGATTTGTGTGCGAATAGCGACCAGATCAAAATAGCGTTTGGCGATAAGGATCCCCAGCGGCAGCAGGCAGATCAGATTAAAAAAGATCGGCATTAGCAAAATAGGGGCACTGTAATGCGAATCGAAGACATTAACGACCCCTAAAGGGCTAAACAGGTACATCATTTCATTCTCGAAAATCCCGCCCAGAATAAACGGCAACACAATATATAAGACCGCAAGGAAACCGAGCAGATAGCCGATTTTTTCATTTCTCGGCTGCCAGACGGCGGTTGTTTCCACCAGCGCCCAAATCACCAGCAGCGCACTGAACGCGATCATTGCCAGCCACAGCAGCTCTGCGGCGTCGGCTCGAGCCGTTACGCCGGCGGCAATCGCAAACGCCAGCCAGATGACAAACAGCATCAATCCGCCGGTGAGATTGGAATGGATCAGCAGCCGACCGAACAGACCTTCGACCCGATGAGCGGTACGGCTGGTCTCGAGGTACCGATCAAAACCGCGTATCGCAAACAGCGGCACAACCGCTGCAGGCAGCAGCCCCAGCATCCAAAATACGCGGGCCGGGTCCGGATCATTCGCTTCCAGCAGATAGACGTAGAACAAGCCGCCAAGCATCACCAGGTACGTCAGCATAAACAGGCCCGACCCCGTTCGGCTGAACAATGCCTCATATTCATACGTAAATCGCCGCAGCACACCGATGTAAGCCCAAAACGCAACGAACAGCGCACAAAACGCGATCAGATACAGAACCGGCGCCTCAAAGGTGTAAAAATAAGCCGTGGTCGTTTCGAGTTTTTGAGTGCCGATTGAATCAATCAGGCCCCCCATCACCGGTCCGAATGCAAACAGCCCAATCACCAGCAGCACGGGAATGCTTGTATTTTTGGTTTTCTTGTAGTTCAGAATTGAAAACATCAGCGCCAGCAGATTCAGCGCCAGCGTCAGAGCCGCCAGAATCATCAGCATCTGCACGATGAACTGCCCGGACAGTTCGCCGCCGAACGCAAATAACAGGCAAAACGCCAAATTCACCCCCGCTACCAGAAGACAGAACAGGTTGCGCCCGATCAGGATGCCGACGGCTTTTTTGGCGGCGCTTAACGGCAGCATTCGAAAAAAGTCAAACGACTTATCCGCAATCTCCCGCGCGACCACCGTGGAGCAATTGGCCGGACACAGCAGCCACAGCAAAAAAATCTCCAGAATCGCAAACTGAACAAACAGCCCTTTATACAAATGTGTCGCCGTCAGATACGCCTGGCCGTAACGGTAGATGGAGCTGTTGATAAAAAGCACCAGCAGCACAACAGCCACATAGACCCCGCCGAAAACCCAGGCCTGCTGGGGACGAAGCTGACTGAAACGATAACGACGAATAATCGGATTGGCAATCATGGCAACCTCCCGTTAGCTGATGTGCATATTTTTTTCGACCGACAGCGTCATAAACAGATCTTCCAGGCTGGTTTTCTGCCGTGCCAGCTCCACTACCGGGATGTCCGCGGCGACCAGCCGTCGATTGACTTGGGCTACCGCTTCCGGTCCGCCCGGACAGATCAGCGTAAACGTGCCGTCGTCGGCGGTTTTAATCTCGATGCCTTCGATCTCGCGCAAAACCGCCTCGGCCTGTGTTGCCTCGCCGAGAACCTTGACCCTCACGGCCTGCTGACCGGCGATTTGCTGCTCGATGTCTTCGACGCTGCCGTACATCACCAGTTGTCCGCGATTCATAATCGCCAGGTGAGTGCAGAACCCTGCCAGTTCGGACAAAATATGCGATGAAATGATGATGGTCTTGCCCTCACGCGCCAGCCGACGCAGGATATCGCGAAGCTGGATCCGGGCCATGGGGTCCAGCCCCGAAGCCGGCTCGTCAAGCAAAAACACCGTCGGCTCGCGAACCAGCAGCGTTGCCAGTCCCAGCCGCTGCACCATCCCCCGCGACAGATGGCGAATCAGGCTGTGTTTTTTGCTGTCCAGCGCGACCGTTTTCAGAGCCGCTTCAACCCGACCGGCGACCTCCGAGGAGGGGATATGATACGCTCGTGCGAAAAAGTCCAGACACTCCCGCAGCGTCAAATCCGGATACAGATTGAAGAAATCAGGCAGATAGCCGATGCTTCGACGAATCAGCAGCGGTTTTTTACGCAGGTCGGCCCCGCAAATCACAGCCGTGCCATCGGTCGGCGGCAGCAGGGTCGCCAGCATACGAAGCAAGGTCGTCTTGCCTGCCCCGTTCGGGCCGATCAGCCCAATCACTTGTCCCGAATCGGCTTCAAACGAGACGTCATCGACCGCCACCAGAGAGGAAAACTCCTTCCGCAGAGCGTTCAGTTGCAGAATACCCATCGTCTGTCCCTTCCGAAAAAAGACATATTCCGCCGTCGGCCATCGCCTGACGACCGATCAATGCCGTTAAAGTTACATAATCTGTCAGTTTCCGTCAATTTATTTTCTTACAAATTTCAGCCTGAATAATCCGTTTGGATCTCATCGCATTTGTTATCATTCGGATGCAAGGCTTGGGGCAGCGCTAATACGCTTTGTTTGAATCCCTGGATAGGTCAGCTCATAAACCCATTTATTCAATGTGATCCCGCGAACACGCAGATTACAGGATCAGCCAGGTCTTTTATTTCTTATTGTTGACTTTCGGGTTATCGCGGGGTAAACTCATCGCTTTCTCTAAATAGACAAGGAAGATTGGGATGATAGTAACGCGGTTTGCACCTTCTCCGACCGGTTATCTGCACATCGGCGGGGCGCGCACAGCCTTGTTTAACTGGCTGCTGGCCCGGCAGATGGGCGGCCGATTTCTGTTGCGCATCGAAGATACCGATTTGAAACGCAATACGCCGACGGCTGCGCAGCGGGTTCTCGATGATCTGCGGTGGCTGGGGATAGACTGGGATGAAGGCCCGGACATCGGCGGCCCGAACGGCCCGTACCTGCAATCCGAGCGGCGGGAGATATACGATACGTATATTCGCCGACTGCTCGAAGCCGGCAAGGCGTATTATTGTTTCGATACGCCGGAAGAATTGCTCGCGATGCGGGAAAAAGCCCAGGCCGACAAAACCCGCAACCTGTATCCGCGTCCGGAGCGGTTTCCGGATGAATCGGACGCGGCCAGGGCACGGGCCGAGGGTCGGCCGGTTACCGTGCGGTTTGCGGTAGAGGCCAATGAGCCGATTGTGGTCGAAGATATTGTACGGGGTACGGTCACATTTGATCCGGCCGAGATGAGCGATTTTGTGATTCAAAAAAGCGACGGCTTTCCGACCTATCATTTTGCCGTGGTGGTCGATGATGAACTAATGGGCGTAACCCACGTCATCCGCGGCCAGGAGCATCTGATGAACACGCCCGCACACCAGCTCCTGCAAAAGGCGCTGGGGTTTCGCACGCCGCAGTATGCCCATATGTCGGTTACAGTCAGCGAGTCCGGCGGCAAACTGAGCAAACGCGAACGTCCTCGGGCGCTTCGTCAGGCCATTGAAGCAATGGAGCAAAAGGCCGCCCCGATTGACAGGGACGCGCTGGCTGAGGCCGCCGGGATCAGTCGCGATGAGCTGGATGCCTTTCTGGCGGGTCAGGCGATGCCGGATATGCCCGCGATTGACGCGATGGCGACTGGGCTGGGCGTGCATCTGCCGGAAATCAATGTCGTGGATTTTTTTCGCAGCGGCTATCTGCCCGAAGCGATGGTCAACTTTTTGGCGCTGCTGGGCTGGAATCCGGGTGACGGCAGGGAGGTGATGGATCGCGATGAGCTGATCGCGGCCTTTGACCTGTCGCGCGTCAGCAAAAGCAACAGCCTGTTCGATCGCAGCAAACTGCTGGCGTTCAACACCGAACATTTTAAGCGCGTGCCGATGCCGATGCTGGTTGGTCATTTTCGTGCCTTTTTGCAAGAGATTCATTCTCCGGTAGCCGCCGCCGAAGACGGGATGCTCGCACGCCTATTGAAAATGAACGAGGGCGCCCGCACACTTGAACAGGTTGAGCAAAAAACGCGATTTGCCTATATCGCCGACGATGCATATGACTACGATCCGACGGCCGTTCGAAAAGTCCTGCTCAAAAACGACGGTCTGGCGATTTTGGCGGAGGTCGGTCGGCGGCTGGCGGACCTGACGGAAGCGACGCCGCAGGCCATTGAGCAGCTCCTGCGCCAGTTGGCCGAAGAACGACAGCTCGGCCTGGGTAAGGTGGCCCAGCCGCTTCGCGTTGCCATCACCGGCACGACGATCAGTCCGCCGATCTTCGACGCCGTCGAAATACTCGGCCTGCCGCGGACGCTGACACGTATAGAACGCACACTGAAACAATTTGAACACGCATCATAAAGGAGACCTGCAGGGATGTCATTACTGGTTACCGGTTCAATAGGAATTGATACGATTCGCACGCCGTATGGGCACAACAAGGATTGTCTGGGCGGCTCGGCGGTGCATTTTTCGATGGGCGCCGGGATGTTTGCACACGTTAAGTTTCTCGGGGTGATGGGTGATGATTGCCCATTTGACCTTCAAGAAATCTTCGCCGGCCGCGACGTGGACTTCGAAGGGCTTGAGCTGCGCAAAGGCAGCAAGACCTTTCGCTGGAGCGGTTCTTATGAAGGCGATATGAATGAAGCCCAAACCGACGCGGTGGAGCTGAATGTACTGGCTGAAACACCGCCGCCGGTGCCGGACAGCTACCGCGATTGCGAATTTGTCTTTTTGGCCAATACCGCTCCTGAATTGCAGATGAAGCTGCTTGACCAGCTCGGCTCGCCCACCTTTGTCGCCGCCGATACGATGAATCACTGGATCGTGACGGAAAAGGATGACTTGCTTGATCTGCTTGATCGAATTGATATGCTGATTGTCAATGAAGGGGAGGCTCGCTTGCTGACCGGTCAGCAAAATCTGATCACCGCGGCCGAAAAAATACTCGATTTAGGGCCGCGTTTCGTGATTATCAAAAAGGGTGAATACGGCGCGATGCTGCACGACGCCAACGGCGATACTTTTTTGCTGCCGGCCTATCCGACGCCGATTGTGATTGACCCGACCGGTGCAGGCGATTCGTTCGCCGGCGGCCTGATGGGGTATCTGGCTCAGTGCGGAAATGTGGATTTAACGACCCTGCGGAATGCCATGGTCTATGGGACGGTGGCAGCGTCGTTTACCATTGGCGATTTTTCCATTCACGGTATTCGCTCGGCGACGCGCGAGATGATTGAAGAACGCTTCGACCGTATGCGGCAGGTCACGCAGTTTTAATCCTTCAGGTTAAGGTGTGGGTTTTTATGATGCGATTATTTGTGGCGCTGGATATGGATGCGGCGGTGCTGGAACGTTTGGGCGCCGTCCAGAAATCGCTGCGCCAACAAACCGGACTGAGCGGGCGCGAAGTCAAATGGGTGCGTCCCGAACAGATGCATTTGACGCTGAAGTTTCTCGGACCTGTTGAGGACAACGATGTAACGCGGGTGTGCGCAATGGTTCAGGAGACAGCCAATCGCCATGAGGCGTTTGAGCTGACCTGTCGGGGCGTCGGCGTCTTTGGCCGTCCGGCACGGGTGGTGTGGGCCGCCGCCGAGGGCGGGCAAACACTGGCCGCGATGCAGCGAGAACTGGACGAGCGTTTTACGCAGGCCGGTTGGGCGGCGGAAAATCGAGCGTTTACCGCGCATTTGACGCTGTGCCGGGTTAAATCCGCCGCGGCGGGACGTGCATTGGCCGAAGCCATCGTTCCGTTCGAGCAGGATGTGTTCGGCAGCGTCTGGGTGGATTCGATAGCGGTTTATGAAAGCCGTCTCAGCGCTGCCGGCCCGACGTATCATGTCGTAAGCCGTTCGCCGCTGCGATAAGAAACAGAACTTTTTGCGATGAGGGTTCATCGGCGGGTATAAACGAATATATACGGAATCAAAGAGAATCACTCTATTTTATTTTGAGAAACGATTATGTTAAAACGAACAGAGTCTTGCGGACGACTTCGTACAGAACACATCGGCCAAACCGTGGTCGT
>DSDR01000001.1 GCA_011048645.1 Phycisphaerales bacterium | reverse complement strand
CTCCAACTGCAAACCAAGCACGTCTGACGGGCGGTGCTTTCTCGGCTGTTGCAGCTGGGACACCTGCATTTGCAAATCTTATTGTAGTCGGACAACACGGTACTATCATTTTTGATGAACTTGATGTAAACACCCAAGAGCATATCTTTACTACGGTTTCTGTTATTCCCGAGCCGATGACGATGGGTCTGCTGGGTCTTGGCGCTCTGTTTCTGCGTCGCCGCAAATAAGCGAGACCGATCCGCTTAACCAAACTCGTAAAGACAATGTGTGTAAAGAGGCGCAGCCGCAGAGGCTGACGCCTCTTTTTTATTGACGATTGACGATTGACGATTAGTTCTTAGTTCGTAGTTCTTGGTTTCAAAAAATCTTCGTGCTCTTCGTGTCCTTCGTGGTAAAATGCAGAGGCCGGAAGCCAGAAGATAGAGGTTAGAGGATAGAAGTCAGAAAGGATCCGCGTTTGTAATGGATTACCAATATACCGACTATTTTTTGAATGAAGTTTTGCGGAAACGGCCGTATATAGATAAAAAGTGGTGTATTGAGGTAATCGAAAATCCGATAAAGACAGAAAAACAGGGAAATAACCGGTATCGCTTTTGGGGCAAAGTTGACCAGCTCGGCGGCAGGATATTGAGAGTCGTTACTTTAAGCGACAGGAAAACGATTCATAACGCTTTTCCCGATAGGAGTTTTAAGACATGAAATTAAATTATTATCCGGACACAGATTCTCTTTATATTGACATGGCGGACAGGCCCAGCACTGAGAGCAAGGTTATCTCGGATGGCGTTGTACTGGATTATGACAAGGACGGCAATCTTGTCGGGATTGATCTGGACAATGCCAGCCGGATTGTGGACCTCAAAGAACTGGTCTTGAACAAACTGCCGATGCAAAAAGAGACGATTGTGGCATGACGTCAGCCACGAATTGATATTAGCCGCCAGCTGCCGGCAACCATCAAGAAAGCTGGAAACCGGTCGCTGGGAACCCAAAAACCTTCGTGCTCTTTGTGTCCTTCGTGGTAAAATAATGGGGATGCGACAGAGGTTAAGATTCACCACGGAGATCACGAAGGTCACGAAGGAAAGAGATGGGGATAACAAAGAAATAATTTGAATTCTTCGTGCCCTTTGTGGTTAATGTAAATCCAAATCTGTGTAATCCGCGGTTGAAAAAGGAACAGAGAATGATGAATTTAGACTCAAGAATTAGTAATTCAGCATTAAAAATTGCCTTTTTCCTTTTGTCTTTTGCCCTTTGCCTTTTGTCCGGCTGTCAGTCTTCCGTGCAAAACGCGCAGACAGCTTTTCCGAAAGAATTGGCGGGTGTTTGGCAGGTGGATTCAGGCCGTAAAGCGGTGGAACTGGACGAGGCGGGCGATCTTGTTTCATTTACCTTTGCGGCCGGCTTGAAAATCAATGTTGCCCAGGGTGGTCTGCATCAAGAAGGGCAAACGCCGGGTTCAATGCTTTTTATGATACTTGGAGAAACGCCGGTTGAATATGATCCGGCAACCCGAAATTTGAAGGTCACTGTCCATTTTGATGATTACCGTATTGAAGTACCTGGGATGGCGCTTTCCGGTACAATGACAGAAATTCTTGAAGGGACGGTCAGCAACGACAATACGGAATGGCTGGCCACTTCAACCGTTACTACCACAATTGAAAATCAACCCCAATTGACTGATGCCGCAGATACCCGCTATCTTTTTCGCAAAGTCAAATAGGCTGTCAATAGGTATATAAACTTATACCTTCGGAATCCGTTCCCGGATAATCAAGGCGTATTTCTCCTGTCTTAGGCCTATAAATCCATCCATTTTCACCGGTTGCCTCTCCAGGCATGTCCATATCATCGGGAATGTCCATCACCGTAATTAACTTATTAAAAGGATTTGCTGGAAAACCGCTTATATACGGCCCGTAGATATAATCATCGTTCGGGATTTTTGAGTAAATGTATTGGCCGTTCAGATTTGTGCAATGAACCAGTTGCATTAACCATGTTCCCCTTGGCCCTGCTGCGCCGTTAATATATCCCGGTGGTGTGCCGTTATGTTCGGCGGTGTATCTTTCGATGGCTTCTCTGAGGAGTTTGAGGTTGGCTTTTGCCTGGGTTTCTTTGGCTTTTTGCTGGTGGTTTTGGAATTCGGGGACGACGACGGCGGCCAGTATGCCGAGGATGGCTACGACGATCATCAATTCCACGAGCGTAAAGGCGCGCCGAATTAGTTTTGAGTTTTTAGTTTTTAGTTTTGAGTTTTTCACGTTCTTGAGTTATTATATCTTCATCTATCTGCCTGCTCACTTCCCCGCCTACATTCCTACATTCCTACATACTTTCTTTTTATCGGCATTCTATGCGGGGAGGTTAATGAATCGGGCGGTCGAATAATGCTTGTCAAAGGGTGGTGTGCGGCCTAAAATGAGCCTTCAGGTACGGTTTTCGTGATGTGCTGATTCATGGCTATATGGATGTTGATCTAAATCAAGTCTGGAAAGTCATTGATTGTGATTTACCGAGTCTTAAAGAAGCCGTTGATTATCTTTTAAAGTAATGAGGTTCATATGAAGGTATTGCTGGTTGGCAGCGGGGGTCGCGAGCACGCGCTGGCGTGGAAGTTGGCTCAGTCAAAGAAGTTAGATCATTTGTATATCGCGCCGGGCAACCCGGGGACGGCGGCGTTCGGGACAAATGTCGAGATTTCGGACACAGATATTGACAATCTGGTTGAATTTGCCAGGGCCAAGCAGATTGATCTGGCGGTGATCGGGCCGGAAGATCCGCTGGCGGCCGGGGCGGTCGATGCGTTTGCTGCGGCCGGGATCAAGGCGTTCGGGCCGAGCGCGGCGGCGGCGAAGCTGGAGGCCGACAAGGCGTTTGCCAAGCAGATTATGCGGGCCAACAGCATTCCCACGGCTGAAAGCCGGATGTTTACCGATTTCAAGGACGCCAAGGCGTATATCGCCAGCCGGGATGAGGCGGTGGTGGTCAAGGCTGCCGGGCTGGCCAAGGGCAAGGGGGTGTTCGTGTGCGATGAGCCGTCCGAGGCGATTTTGGCCGCCGAGCGGATTATGGTCGATGGCCTCTTCGGCGACGCCGGGCGGGTGGTTGTGGTCGAGGATAAGCTGCTGGGGCAGGAGGCGTCAATTCTGGCGTTTGTTGATGGGCGAAGTATTTATGTGATGGAAACTGCCCAGGACCACAAGCCCATCGGCGAGGGGGATACGGGCGATAATACCGGCGGGATGGGGGCGTACAGTCCGGCGCCGATCGTGACCGACAAGCTGCTGGCCCAGATTGTGCGCGAGGTGCTGGTGCCGACGGTCGATGGGATGAATCGCAACGAGACGCCGTACAAGGGGGTGCTGTATGCGGGGATGATGTTGACCCAGGGCGGGCCGCGTGTGCTGGAGTTTAATGTGCGGTTCGGCGACCCGGAGACGCAGCCGATTTTAATGCGGATGAAGGGCGATTTGCTGGAGGTGATGCTGGCGGTGTGCGAGGGAAGGCTGGATCAGGTGAGTCTGGATTGGGACAAGCGTCCGGCGGTGTGTGTGGTGATGGCGTCGGGCGGGTATCCGGGATCGTATGAGAAGGGCAAAGTGATTCAGGGACTGGAGGAAGCCGGGAAAATGGACGATGTGATGGTGTTTCACGCCGGTACGGCCAAACGCGACGGAGAGATTGTCACCAGCGGGGGACGTGTGCTGGGGGTAACGGCACTGGGCGAGACGATAGCCCGGGCCAAGGCGCGGGCCTATGAAGCAGTGGACAAGATTTCGTTTGAGGGGGCGACTTATCGTCGGGATATTGCGGATAAGGCGTTGAAATCAAGTTAAAAGTAAAAAGGCAAAAGGCAAAATTGAGCAGTCGGCCTTTGGGCGAGTCATTCAATGGTAGTCGATGAATAAGGAACGCGGGGTTTTGCGATGGCTGGGGCGGTGGCTGCTGCGGCTTGCGGTGTGGTCGGCGGTGGTCGCGGGGCTTGCGTATGGGGCGAGCCGATGGTATCTGCCGGCGGTGGTGCAGCGGCAGCTTTCGCAGCGGTTGCCTGAGGCGGCGGTGGCGGTGCAGGGGGCGCGGTTCAGCGGCCTGGGCGTGCTGATTAAGGGGCTGGCGGTTGCGGAGGATGAATCGTTGTTGGCCAATTCACCGATTTTTTTTGCGGAACGTGTGCGGGTCAGTTATGCGCCGGGCAAGTTGGTGCAGCGTCAGTTGTCAATCGGTTCGGCGGTGATCGGCGATGCGGTACTGACGATTGAATACGAGAAGGACAAAGGCTGGAATGTGCAGCGGCTGGGAGCGGTTGCCGGCGAAACGGTCGCCGCTGCGCTGCCGCTGGTGCGTGTGGAGCGTGCGGCGGTTCGCGTGCGGCGGATTGAGGCGGGCAACGTCGAGACGATCACGGCGGTGGGGCTGAACGGGCGGTTGGCCGCGGCGGGCAATGACGGGTTGTATGGGTTTTCCTTTCAGGCGGATGATCGGTTGGCGCTGTCGGGCAGTTGGGCGGAAGGGACGTTACGCCTCGGCGATGGCGACGCGATGCATCGGCTGCGTCTGACGGGGCAATTGCGGATGCCGCAGACGCGGATACTAGGCAATGCCTGGAATGTGGATGATATCGAGTTGGCGTGTGCGTTTGACGCCGAGTCGGTGGAGGTGGAGCGTCTTGCGTTTCTGATGGGCGAAGGGACAGGCGCCGCTTCAGCGCGTGCGGAGTTTTCGCGCGAGGGAGCATTTGAGGCTTCGATTGATCTGGCGGGGTTTACGTTGACAGATGCGCCGGCGGTTGACGCCGTGGTGTACGACCGGTCGGTGCTGGACTTGCTGGGGCCGGCGGCGTCGCGATTTTTGAATCGTTTTCGGCCGCGGGGGACGGGCGATGTGCATCTGCAAGTTCGCGGACGATGGGATCATCTGCGGGAGGCGGAGGCGTACGGGCAGGTGATCTGTCGGGACATTTCGGTGCAGGACGAGCGGTTTCCGTATCGGTTGGAGCAGATGACCGGGACGATTGAGTTTTCGGGCCGGTCTCTGACGCTCAATCGGCTTGTATGTCGGCACGGCGAGTCGGAGTTTGCCATTGAGGGCGGTGTTGACGGGTTCGGACCGAATGCGGAGCTTTGGCTTCGCGTGGTCAGCGGGCAGATTCGGTTTGATGAGGACGTCTATCGGGCGCTGGGGCCGGAGGCCAAGCGGCTGTGGTTTGCGTTTATGCCGTCGGGGACGGGGGCGATTGATCATCAGTATCGGCGGTTTGGCGATGGTCGGCGAACGCGGCGGCTGGAGGTCGAATTGATTGATGCGGGGGTGATCTATGAGCATTTTCCCTATCCGCTGGAGCATTTGACAGGGCGTGTGGTGTTTGAGCCGAATTGGGTTACACTGTCAAATGTCAGGGCTGCTTACCCGGACGGGCGCACCGTGGCGATCAGCGGGACGGCAGCGGGCAGCGACGATTTTTCGATTCGCATTCACGCGGATCGGATACCGGTGGACGCGATGCTGCTTGAGGCGATGACGGCAGCGCAGCGGGATTATTTCGAGCGGTTTGAAATCGATGCAGGGATGGCGTCCGCTGAAATTGAGGTGTTTGCCGATCCATCGGGCGAGCGCCCGTTCGACTATCGGATTGACACGGAGGTCTCGGCCAGTCGCCTGGTGTATGCGGATTTTGCGGCGCCGCTGGAGGACGTACGAATTGCCGCCGAAGCCAGGCCCGGGACGATTGAATTGGAACGGTTGACAGGAAGCAGCGGACCGGGTCGCTTATCGCTGACCGGGCATTTAACAGAGCAGGGCGTTGATCCCAACCTGCCCGGGGTGTGTCTGGCGATTGAGGCGGCGGCGTTTCCGCTGACAGAGGCGTTCTGGGCGGCTGCTGAGCGGTATATCCAGCCGGGTATGCTGAAGATCAGGCCGTATGGCCCGGTCCACGTGTCGGGTCGTTGGAGCCGGAATCTTCCCGAAGCGGAGTGTGCGCCGATGGATGTGACCGTGGTCTGTCATGCGACGCCGCTGCGGATTGACGGGCAAACGGCCGGCCAGGCCTTCGGGACGGTGCGGATTGAAAAGCAGCGTATTCGACTGGAGCATTTTCGCATTGAGCAGGCGGAACTGACCGAGTCGCTGGCCGCGGCGATGCCGGATCGGATGCGACAGGCTTATGAGCAGATGGAACTGACGGGACGAATTGATGCGTCGGTTTCGACGGCGGCGCTGATGCTGGACGAAGAGGGACTTGGCGGAATGGAGGCAGCCGGGCGATTGTCCATGAGAGAGGTCAAGAGCCGAACGACGGATTTTGTCGAGCGACTGAACGGATCTATTGAAGGGCGTTTTTCTCTTGACGCCGACCAGACCGTTCAGGAGCTTGAAGCGTTTTACCAAATGGAAGGATTTCGTCTGCGCGGACGTGAAATTGACCGGCTTTCGGGGCGGGCGGTGTTTGATCCGAATGACGGAGTGCTCGTGAGTCGGAATTTTTCCGCGGCGCTGGGGGAAGGCATCGCAAACGGTTCGTTGACGGTGGATATTCAGGGGGACCAGTCGTTTTTAGGCTATACACTTGATCTGATGTTTGAGGGGCTTGATGTGGCTCGGCTTGTTTGGGCCGATCAGGTATTCGAACGGGACGCCCCGGAGGAGCGAGGCAAAGTGAAGGGAACGCTGAGCCTACAGGGGCGCGCCGGCCGGAGCGAAACGAAACAAGGTCGTTTGGACGCGACAGTTTCCGACATGAGGCTTGGCAGACAATCGATGATCGGCAAGGTGCTGACGGCGATTCAGTTCCGCGAGCCGAAAGATTATGTCTTCAATCGGATGGAGCTGGATGCCTTTATTCGAGGCGACGAAGTGGCGCTGGATCGTATTCGGATTGTGGGGCGGCCGTTTGTTTTTCACGGAGATGGGCGGTTGAATCTGAAGACCCATCGCGTTGCGGTGGATCTGGTGGCATTGGGCGGTCTGGCAGGAACGGAAACGGTGATTCTGGATTCGCTGCTGCGGGGATTGGGGTCGGCGTTCTGGAAAATTGAGATACGAGATGATATGCACGACCCGACGATTCGGACGATTTCGCTGCCTATCCTGCAATTGCCGCTGGACTTGCTGAGGCGATAGGTCAGAGGCTGGATTTTGGATTGGGGTGAACCGGTGTGCGTCGGCGGGAGTATATTATAGAATCAGAGAGGTTTTTTGCCTTGCAGCGGAGAAATTCAATAATTTCCTTCTGCAAGCGTTTGACGGGCTGTTTTTTTGTGATAGTATGGAGGCGGTTTGGTCGAAGATATCGAATAGATGTCGGATTTTTTTCGCACTCATAGATATAGGAATGGGTTTGCCGATGCGCTGGCTTGTGACGCTGTTTTTTCTTGGGATCGTGGTTCTGCCGTACCCGCTTTCGGCGGCAGAATCGTCTGTATCCGCAACGGCGTCTGAGGAGGACCCTGCCCGTCAGTTGCGGATTTATCGGGAGGCTCTTCTTCAGGGCAGTACGGAAGAGATTCGTATCGACGCCGCGGTGGGGTTGCTATTGAATCGAGATTCGGCTGGTCGTGATTTGTTGGTTTCAGTGCTGCGTATGCCCGATAACACGGCGGCCACGCGGGCTGTTTGTCGTGCATTGATCAAAACCCGCGCCGCGGGCACAAGCATTGGTTCCCGGGAGATGTTTATGGCGCCGCTGGTGGACCTTCTGATCGGCGCTGACGGGGAATCGGCGCAGCTTGCGGCCGAGGCGTTGCTGGTTTTTGGATTTGACGATCTCAGTGAACGTCTGTATGCATTGTCACATGATACCTCATTGGACAGACGGGCCAGGCAAAATGTGATTTACGCCCTTCAAATCCGTCCGGAACCGGCGGCTCTGAGCGAACTGATCCGGCTTTTGGATGAGGCGGACGCCGAGGTGGCCCGCGCGGCCGAAGCGGCGCTTCAGGAGGCGTTCGGTATTCCGGTGGGCACGAGTCGGCAGGTTTGGAAACAGATACTGGATGATTTGAGGCAGAAAAGCCCGAATGAGATTCGGCGCGAGCGTCTGTTGCGTCAGGAAATGAAGCTGCGTGAGATGCAGGCCGAGCGCGATCGCTGGCAGCGATTGTATCTGGAGTCGCTGGACAAGCAGTATGATACCGCCGATGAGACGGCGCGGACGACGATGATCCTGAGTCGGCTGGATTCGGAGATGGCGGCGATTCGTGTGTGGGCACTGGATAAAATTGATCGTCATCCGTCCGACGGACAGGCCGCGATGCGTGAAAAGCTGCTGGCGCTGCTGGCCGATGAGTCGCGTTTGGTTCGGCTCAAAACCGCACGGGTGCTGAACAATATGAGCGCCCTGAATCCGGCGGAAAAATTACTGGAGCGGCTGCGCCTGGAGGAGGATTCCGAGGTGGCACTGGCGATGTTCGAGGCGCTGGGCGAGGCGTGTTTTTTTGCGTTTTCACCGGGGTCGAAGATAGAACTGCCCGAAACGATTAAACATCAGACGCTCGAAATAGCCGAAACATATCTTGAATCGGACAATATTGAGACCGCCAAGAAAGGCGCCGAGATTGTTCGTAAGTTGCTGGAATTGAACGGCTTGCCGCCGGAAAAGTCAATGGATTATCTGATGCTTCTGGCCAAGCGTTACGAGATTTCTGTGCAGCGCAATTCTGCCTTGCGGGGTGAATTGCTCGGAATGATGGCGCGGTTGTGCGGTCAGGGCGCTCAACGGGAGCGTGCGGCGGGGCTGTATCAGCCGTATTTTGTTGAGGCGATTGGAATTGACGATAATCCGCCGGTGCGTTTGGCGGCGGCAAGAGGATTGTCGAATCTGGATAAGTCCGAGGCGCTGAAACTATATAAGCAACATAATTTGACCCAAAAAGGCAGTGCGGCCGTGCTGCAACTTGTGATTGATGCGGCCGCTCAGGCGGGCCGACCTGACGATCTGGAGTGGTTGGCGGGGTTTTTGACATCAAATGGACATTCGGAATCTTCTATTCAGGCGTTTCGCGCGATTTGTCAGCGTGCCGGGGCCGGGATTTGTGCGGAGTGGGCGAATCGGCTGGCTAATGACGGATTGCAGATCGGGCTTGTACGGGAGTTGCTGGAACTTGCCGAACAGAAGGCAAGCGTCGAAAAGAATGAGCTTTTACTGGCGGATGTGCGAATCCGTCTGGTCGAGCGATTTGTTCAGCGGCAGATGCCCGACCAGCTTGCCGGGTATGTGCAGCGGCTCAAGGCCGCAGGCGGGAATTTGGCATTTCCGGATGCCGTCGCCGGACGCGCGGTCGAGGCGCTGGTGATGGGCGGTTTTTTTGATGCGGCCTGCGATCTGGTGCGTGTTCGGCTGGAGCGGGATAGCCTGCACAAGGAATCGGACATTGTGGTTAAATTGGATAGCTTTTTCCGATCTGAATTAGTCCATCGCGAGGCGAAAGCCAGTTTGTTGGCAAAATTGTCGGGATTGGGCGGCAATGCCGAAAGCGGACTTTTCCCATCTATGATTAGGGTATGGCAGGAGCAGGTGGCGGTTCCGCCTGTGGCCGTGAGCGCATCGGAATCCAACGAGCCGCAAGGGCCGTAATTGGCCGGCGTGATTGAAGGGGTTTGTTTTTTTGATTTTTTTGAAAAAATCAAATTTTTCTGTTTGATTTTGCGCGGCGGCAATTATATACTCTTCCTTTTGCAATGGTTGCAGGACGAAGAATCCCTCTTTAGAAACAGCGAGCCGATGCAATCGACGGGTCGTGATAAGGGTCAGACGGGTTGGTTTCCGGCGGACGGAAATGACCTGAGGTGTTTTATTTACAGGCAGTTGCTGCTGTAGCTCAGTGGTAGAGCGCGTCCTTGGTAAGGACGAGGTCATGGGTTCAAGTCCCATCAGCAGCTCGGTAATCCAAACAGACCGGCGGATATTGCAGGGCGGTTTTGCCCGGCAAGAGTCGGTATTTTTTTGAATAGGCGGCAAGCGATCAGCGGTTAACAATAAATCAGGAAACTTAGCAGATTAGAGGAATCAACCGAATATCAGGAGATTGTAAAAATGGCTAAGGGTGTATTTCAGCGTACAAAACCACACGTGAACATCGGGACTGTCGGTCATATCGACCACGGGAAAACGACGTTGACCGCAGCGATTACGATGCGTATGGCGGTCAAGCACGGCAGCGGCAATATCCGCAAGTATGATGATATTGACAATGCGCCGGAAGAGAAAGAACGCGGTATTACGATTAACACGGCTCACGTCGAATATGAGACCGCCAATCGTCATTATGCGCACGTGGACTGCCCCGGTCACGCGGACTATATCAAGAACATGATTACCGGCGCCGCCCAGATGGATGGCGCCATTCTGGTGGTGGCGGCCAGCGACGGTCCGATGCCTCAGACCCGTGAGCACATCCTGCTGGCCCGTCAGGTGAACGTGCCGCGCAT
>DSDR01000287.1 GCA_011048645.1 Phycisphaerales bacterium | reverse complement strand
GCATCGCCGCGAACCAGCGGCGCAAGCGTGAGCCATTGGCCGACAACCGACGCCTCGGCCACAAAGGGCTTGTCCGCTTGGGCGGCAAAGGTTAGTTCGTCGCCGTCCGGATCGGTAAAATAAGCCGACAAGTCGATCTGAACGGGCGTGTCCTCAATCGTCTCGGTAAACGGCAGCGGTTCGGTCAACTGCGGCGGCTGATTCGTGCCCGCCAGCGGCACGCCGTCCAGCGTGATATTATTCAATGTGACCCGATTGCCTTCATCAAGCTGGGGGTCGGCGGTCTCAAAACGAATCCGTATCTTAAATTCAGGATTATCATCCGACTCCGGAATTGAGGAAAAATCAATCTCATAAAGACGATACTTCTCATGCCATAACTCAAAAGTAGAGACATCCAGGCCGGACGTTTGCCATTCTGCAGACCCCGGACTTACGGAGTAATCCACAACAAGCCCGTCGGCGGCCCCTTCGTCCATGGCCGCAAAACTGAAGACCACATCCCGGTAACCGGTCGTGGGCAGATGAAATATCAGCGTGTTTTCGCCGCCGCTGTCGGAAAACGGCTGTTTGATCTGTACGGCCTTTATGGACGCTTCGTCATAAGCAAGATTCCGATTTCCTTGGGGCCGATAATTGATCTCCGTCGGTGCATTACGCCGTTCCAGAGAAGCTTTTCGCCAATACGGGTGATCAGGATTAAACGGATAGCCCGTCAACGCCGAGTGATATTCAATCCAGGCCGATCCGGGAATACTATATACTGAATCAATCGTCTCAAACGGAGTGTTGTTGGCAAGATCATCGGTAAAGCACCAATAATGCATCAGCGTCAGCGGTTCAAAGTGCGCCGTCAGCGAGATATCGCTGCTGAGGCTTCCCGTCAGAATCGGAGAATTGACTCTGCTCTCATCCACAGGCCCTTCCCAATGCGAAAACCGATAGCCCGGCTCGGCCACCGCTGTAATTGTAATCGGCACATCTTCAAAATACAGACCGCTCCAGGGATACGGCGATTCGGGATTGACGCCCGGCGTTCGGGCATTGATGTCGGTGCGATTGACGCGAATAAACCCCTGTTCGCTGTCGGATACATCCAGGGTCAACTGCCGATCCTGTCCCAAGCCAAAGTAATCGCGCAAATGCGTTCGTGCATAGCCGGGACGCTGATTGGCAAAATTGCGCATGACATTGACCTGATTATTCCAGTCATTGATACTGCCGGGCCGTCCCCATCGCGCAATATGGTTCGGCATCTCCGCGGCAATCGCCGCCTGCATCCGATCAATCACGTCAACCACTCTTTCCGGCAGAAACGCCGTGTTGAGCAGATCCGCATACCGATTGATAAAATCCGTCTTGAACGTTTCGTTTTCCAGCAGTTTGCGCAGCAGATACGTCGCCCATTGCGGATTGTTCCATGCATCGGACACCGCCGTGGCATAGGCGAGCGTGTTATTCGTATAACCGCCGGAATGACCAAACCCGAAATCCGTATCAAACAGCATCCATCGCCAGCGACCGTCATGGCCGTACGGCGCGTCCGGCTCATAAGCGTCGGTTCGTTTACGCCACCAGTCGTTATTATTGCCAGGCCAGTCGGTGTTGTTGAAGTAAATCTGACACACGTTGTTGTCAATGAAATTATCCGTATCTATCCGCGTCTGAATGTAAGCATAATGCGCCGGATCGGACAATCCGTTGGCTTCAATATAGTCAAGTGTTTGGTCATAATGCAGCGCATCACCCCGTTTGACCTGGTGGTCTCTGATATGCGCCAAAAATTCCAGAATATCCAGTTCTTCCGGATCGACGCCGTATTTGTAATGCAGATAATATTTATCAAAGCGTTCACGAAAATTATGCACCCCCCAGTACTGGCCGTTAAAATACACCGTCGCCGGCTGATACGCCTGTGTATCAATCGGCAAATGGCTGACAAGGGCCTGCATCATCGCATCACGGAAAAAGGTTTGTGCATTGTCATTGCCGGAGTTGCGCAGAATCAACCGCTTGAAAACCTCCACGTCATGCTCGGGAAAAATCGGATAATCAAATTCACCTTTTCCGTATCCGGTCCGTGCATACAAACGCAGGGCCTTCTGGGGGAAATTACGCGTCCAGCCGCCGTGAATACGAACACCGATGTCCTGAGCCAGCACCACAGTCCCTTCCGGATCAAACAGCGTCAAATGAGCCGGACGTTCCCACAAAGAGCCTTTCAATTCATATGTGGGTGTACCAAACAGATCGCGATTCTGACCGGCCACATAAATGCCGTTCTCGTAACCGAACAAGTCCGGCTCCTGAAACGTCAGATTCACCACCGGCAGGGTATGAGGCGGTGCTGCGACATCCAAAAAATAGGTTGACGTGACCGTCTCGGAGGGAATATAACCGTCTCGATACGTCCGCGCACGAATGACGCTGACAGGCGTCCGCTCGGCGTCTTGCGGAAGCGTCGGCAAACCGCTGTGCAGCAGCGTTCCATCCAGTGAACGCACCTCGATATTCCGATAGCGCGCCTGCGTTCGCCAGGTGCCGACGCCGACTTGGCCGGCAAGATAGGGACTGCCCGTTCGGTCGGTAAAATCAAAAATCAAATCATCATTCAGCCAGCAGCGTATGCGCCTGTCTTGACAGCGCACACGAATGTCATACCACTGATTGGTATTGATGCTGCCGCTGACGCGATCAATGAAAATAAACCAACTGCCGTCATCGCGTCCTTTTTCGATTCCGTGGAGGGTGTTGTTCCAGCCGCCGTAATTGACAAAATAATAGTGATTGCCGTCCGCGCGGAAAAAAATCAGAAAGCCTTCATAACCGCCGGTCTTTTGGGCCTCAAGCGTTAATTCATAATTTGTCCAGTTTGTATCGCCGAACATCAAGCGAATGTTGTCGGCCAATGAGCTTTGAACCAGCTCATCGCCATCGATGGACCAATTATAACTCGGCGTTGACGGCGCGGATCTGTTTTCGGTGTTGATTGTCGCCAGCCCGTCAGGCGACAATGCGTCGGCGTCTATGGTTAGGCCGTCCGTATATAAATAGCTGCGCGATTCGCGATACAGCATATCGCCGTTGGGATATTGGTTCTTGTAACCATACGGCGTACCCTCCAGGTTGGCCGGGTCGGGAATGGAACCGTCCAGCGTATAATAAACCATCGCATCGGGGTCATCCACGTTCATTGCCATCTGGAAAGGATCGGCATAAAAACCGGATGGATGAGAAACCTCAGGCGCCGCTGCAATCCCCGCATACGCCGGCGATGCTGTATTGCTCGCCTGTGGTGTAGGTTCCGTATAATATCCCCATATCGGTCCGCCGTCCACCACACGCCCGTAAGAAACGTCGCGAATGAGTGCAACCGGTTCAACGGAATCCAAGACAGTTTCGTCCGGAGCGGTCAGCAGAAGCGGCTCGCCGTCGGAACTGATTGAAAAATTCGTGTGCAATTGCGTGGATTTCACAAACAGACGACTGCCCGGAATAGGCTCTTCCATCACACCGTTGGGCAATTGCCAGCGTACCGCCAGATGATCGCCGCCGACATCTTCTTTCATCAGCGCACAAATGTAATAGTACTGACCCTCCTGAAGATAAATCGGATCGGACTGCTGAGCCTCCGGATAACGATCCCAGTGTCTCGGGTAGTTGCTCCAGCCGGAATCGGGAATTTCGGCAATCGCCGTCATGTTGGCCGGATCATCATCCGAACTTAAATACAGACGCGAACCGTTGTCGCCGGAGATCCAGAAGGTATAATAACCGGACATTGGCGGCAGAATATAGCCGTGCATCCGCTGGCCGTAGTGGTCGGCAAAATTGGTCGGCGCCTCAAAATAGTCCGTCACCAGATTCTGAATGGTCGGACTGTCGGGGAAACTGGGATGAGTAATCAGATCCTCGACTGTGCCGCCGGGAATCTCCATATAAACCTGCCGCAGAATGCCGTCTCGATAGGTATTCTGATCGGGGCGGCGGTCTTTACCGGACGCCCAGATCAACAGATACTGGCCGGGATCAATCACGACGTCGGGAAATATCCACCGAAACGGGCGATCCACATCATCAGACAATCCCCATCCGGCCAGATTGACCGCTTCGCCGCCGGCATTGTACAGCTCGATCCAGTCCTCAAAGTCGCCGTCCTCATCGGCGATTGTCCCGCCGTTTGAAGCCATAAACTCATTGATGACAACCGTATCCGAAAACGCCGGACAAGGCGCCCACAGGGTGATCCAAAACACCGCCGCCATAAAAAGCGTGCTTATTCGCAACATCTTATTCTCCACGAGTATTAACAAGCCGCATTCTATAATTCCGTTATCTTCTTATTCCGTCAGCCAGTTTTCGGCCAGAAACAGCAAATCCAACAGATCGACAACACCGTCGCCGCCGGGCGGCGCGATATCCGCTGACGGAACGCCGGGAGCGCCCAGCCATTGAGCCGCCAAAACGGCAAAGTCAGCCACATCCACGTACCCGCTTTGATTGATGTCTGCGGGATTGGAGTCGCGAATAAATTCCACATAGCTAAGTAAAGCCGTAGAGGTGTTCAGGCTAAATCGCAACACCTGATTTTCGCCGCCGGCCAGATACACATTGGATACGGCGGTACTTTGCCAACTGCTCCACGAGCCTGTGTTTGGCAGAGCCATCTCCGCAACCGTTTGGCCGTTTTGTGAGAGCGTTAATCGCTGAGTGCTGAAGGCGCTGCTGCTGCGAACAATAACCGTATAGAGACCCGGCTGAATGGAACAGGTATATTCCAGCCATTCGCCGATCTCGGCATAGACGCCAAAGCCCGGTTGTCCCCCGTCATTAATGCCCATAATGTCCACCGATTCGTCAGGACGGTATTGACCATAACCGTTGGCGTTTGTTCTGTCCAGATATGAAATCTGCTGGCCGCCAATATCATAATTCTTAAAGTCAATACGGCCGGGAATTGCCGCAGGAACGCCCAAATAAGGCCGCCGATTCTGGAAATCAATCCAATTCAGACGGAAGTGTGAACCGATAAATTCAACCTTGAGTACAGCGTCCTCTCGGTCGGGCAGCGGCTGACAGGGCGACGAGATGGTTTGCCACGTCGTCAGCGAGCCGGTGTGGGGAACATCAAGGGTCGCCAGCAGCTCATTGTCCAGCCACACACGAATTTGACCGCCGGCCTGACTGGACGCCACCCGCGCATAGACATCCGTTTGTGCGGCGGCGCTGTGGACGGTATAAAGCAGCCATTCGCCGTCCTCGATGTCGCTGATCGCATAGCCCACAAAACCATCGGTCGCGCTGATGATATCCACATCGGTATCGGATCGGAAGCCCCCCCCGCTGTTGCCTTCGGTTGTATCGTAATAGCTGACGCCCTGACCGCCGACATCAAACCGTTCGGCCTGAATGCGACCGGGCAGGCTGTGCGGTTGTCCGTCGTAAGGAAACGTCGGCAGTGTCACGACGATGTCATCCAGACGCAACTGCGACCGTTTGCCGCTGTCTCCGTCCGCATGGTAATACCGCCACAGCAATTGCACATAGGGTTTGCCCACCGCCTTGTCCGGCAGGCGAATCGAATCAAACGGCTGGATATGCCCGTCTTCCATGGCCATATACTCAACCGGATGCCCCCCTTCCATCAGATCGACAAAATCACCGGTATGCCCAATCCGATATTGAAGCCGAATGGCATACTGTCGTTCATAACGCCATATCGTTTCACACAGCCAGCTCAGCTCGACCGCTTCAACCGACCGCGTATCCAGCGCCAGCAGCGCACCGCCCAAATCGCGTTCGCGACCTGTGTTGATGAACGAGATGCCGTCCTGGTCCAACCCGTTCAGCCGCGAGCGGCCGGTCGCCATATACGGAAAACCGATAATGTCCTGATCGTCCTCATGATACCCGTCGTCGCCGTCGTGCGGGATAAAATAGGCGTATTCAAGCGGCGTTTCGAGACCGGGATCAGAGGTATTGCTTTGCAGGAACAGCATATGTTCCGGGAACGTATGCTCCGGCTGGTCGGGCGACCACTGACCAAAGGAGAAATTTCCTTCGCTGAGCGGATGCGCCTTGGGGTAAACCAGCAACTTAAACCCAATTTCAAGCGGCGGATTGTGCCCGTCATCGGCAATGATCGTGATGATCATATCGCCGCGATACATCGCGGTTACGTCCAGCAGACTTCCGGAAACGGTCGCCTCGGCCACCTGCGGCTTGTTCGTCTGAACGTCAAATGTCAGCGCATCGTCATCCGGATCGGCAAAATACCCGGCCAGATCCATACTCCCGGAAGCCTCTTCAATCAGTACCCGATCCGGCATGTGCGCGATCAGCTTCGGGGGCTGATTGGTCCCGGGCATCGGCGTTCCCTCCAGCGTGATATTATCAAAACGGTTATTGCCCGCCGTTCCGCCGTCGGCCTGCGCAAACGTGATGCGCACCGCAAACTGCGGATTGTTATCCACACCAGCGGTCTCGGTAAAGTCGAATGTGCGCAGTACGGGATCATCGTCATACACCGCGTACGTTTCAAAAGGAACGAAGGTCTGGCCGTCGATGCTGTAAGACAGCGTCTGCTCGCCGGCGCCCTGTCCCGACCGCCGGGTTTCAACCATCAGCACGATTTGCTCATAGCCGGTCGTCGGCAGGTTCAGCGTCAGCGCCGCGTCAAGCGGATTATTGATGCGCAGATGCGATCCGACCGGCTCACCCAACCGATTGTTTTCGCCGTTAAAATCCTGTCCGGTTCCGCTGACCACTTCGGCGGTCGAACCGATGGCGACGGTCGCCGCCGCCCCGCCGAGCGTGTACCTTGGCGACAACAGCGCTGCGGCGTCGTTAAAACTCCAGTAATGCATCAGCGCCGCGGATTCGAAAACCGCGGTCATGGACACGTTGCTTGTCATCGGCAGCGTCAGCGTGTCTGAAAACGGATCGCTGCCCGCCGGTGCATTCAGCCAATGCGAAAATCGATATCCCTGGCGCGGCACGGCCCGCACGGTCACTGGGACATCCCGATAATACTCGCCCGTCCAGGGATACGGCGCACTCGGCGAATTCAGCCCCGGCGTGTCGGTATCGATCACAATACTGTTGACCTGAACATGTCCCCAGTCGGCGTTGCGCGAGACGGTCACGGTTCGCGTCCCGGACAACCCGAATCCGCCAAGCAAAAAACTGCGCATATAGCCCGGACGCTGCGAAGCGAACGTCTTCATCTCGCCGCCGCTGCTGATGGAAACACTCCAACGATTGTTGTGCTCCGGCCGCGAAGATAAAAGACGTGCATTGTAGGCGTCGATCAGCGCGTGAACATGCGCAGGCTTAAACGACGTATTCATCAAATCCGCCATCGCATTGATGAAGGTATTGCGAAATTGCGTGTTGCGCCGCAGGCGATTAAACAACGTATTGGTCCATCCCCGATCGGTACTGCTCATCACACGGCTCAGCGAGTTTTCCGCGTAATTCCCATACAAACCCATGCCGAAATCGGTGTCATACAGCAGCCACCGCCAGCGTCCGTCATGGCCATAAGGCGCAGTCGGCTCATACGTTTCGGTGCGTTTTCGCCACCAGTCAATATTGTTGTGCGGCCAGTCGGTATTGTTATAATACACCTGTATGGCATAATACAGCGCCAAATTGTCCGTATCCACACGCTGCTGAAGCCAGTTGTAATGTGCCGCCTGGGCGGGATCATTGGTGAGAGCGTACGACACCGTATCGATAAAATGATCCCGATCCGACGGAAAACCGGTATCCACTTGCGCATGGCCGTAAGTTAAAATCACCACGTCATCGGGATCAACACCGTAATGTCCCTCGATATACTCGTTGTCATACCGTTCGCGAATATTGATCATTCCCCAATACTCGCCGTTGATAAAGTGCACCGCCGGTCGATACGCCATCGTATCAATCGGCAAATGCCGAACCAAATGATGCATCAGCGCATCGCGAAAATACGTCCTGTCAAAATCGTTGCCGGAATTGCGCAGGATCAGACGGCGAAACGTGGTCAGCGGCTCGCCGGGTTGTCCGCGTTTTTCCAGCCCGTCAAAAAACGGAAACTCAAACGCATTGTCGTCGTCATACTCGCTGCGGGCGTATAGTCGAATCGACTTGGGAAACCATCCTCGGCTCCATCCGCCGTGGATGCGCGCGCCGATGTTCTGGCTCAGCAGGGGCGTTCCGTCGGCGTCGAACATCTCAAAATGGGCCGGACGTTCCCATTCGTAACCGCGCATGTGATAATTGGCGGGTTGACCTGCATTCCAGCCGGCGCTGGGGTTACTCAGTCGCCACTGATCGCCGACGGCTCCGGCCACGTAAATGCCCTTGTCATAATCAAAGAAATTGGCTTCATCGGTGACCACCGAGATCACCGGCAACGCATAGCGGGCCTTGATGTCGGGGTTGACAAAATACGTATGTGTCGCGCTGCGGCCGGGGATGGCGTTGTCCTTATAGGCCCGCGCCCGCACCACCGTTCCTTTGAAAATGTTGCTTTGCGGCAGCCGGGTTGAATAGGAAAACTCCGTGTTGATGGTCGCAAGCTGATAGGCCTGCGGCGACCGGTCCGTAATCGTCAGCGGCGAGGTGTATTGATACGTTCGTCTCTGGCGGTAGAGAAACGGCCCCAGCGATGTATCGCCTGTACTCTGAGGATAGCGGTTTTTGTAGCGGTAGGTATTGCCGTTCAGATTGGCCGGGTCCGGCTCGGAGCCGTCCAATGTATAGTATATCGTCACTTCCGGATCATCATAGCTCATCGCCAATTCGAACGGCTCGGTATAAAAACCGCCCTGATGCGAAAATGTCGGCTCGGACAGCACCTCCATATACCACTGAGACGCGCTGTTGCTCGCGGCCGGCGTCGGCTCGGTAAAAAAACCCCATACGTCGCCGCCGTCCGAAGCCCGACCGTAAGAGATGTCCCGCGGCGCCACCGTGGGCGGCACGTCGTCGGCCGTTGTTCCATCCGGACGGGTCAGTATCAACGGCTCGCCGTCGGCGGAAATGGAGAAATTGGTATGCGGGTTTGATTCGTACACATTGGCCAGCAGCCGCAGATCAAACGCTATATCGCTGCTGGTGGAGGATGTCTGATGAACTTCCACCGCCAGCACATTCTCACCGGGCACCAGTGCGTCGGCGGAAACCTCATAATGCGTCCAGCTCGGCCACTGGGCCACAAAGGTCGGCGTTGTCGTCAAATAGGTGATCTGCCCGTCCGGCATATTCTCGCGCACAATTTCCGTTCCATTCAAATAAACAACCGCTCCATCGTCTATCCACAGCGACAGCAGCAGTGAAGCTGCCGGCCCCATATCCGATACAGAAAAATGCCTGCGAAAATAGGTCGTAATATGCTTGTTGTTGGAATCGTTTCCATAACTAACAACGGTCGCTGCATACTGCGCGTCGTCCCGCCAGGCCGGGTAACCCAGCGGCGCCGGGCCGGACGACCAGGCGGAATCATCAAACGCCGGGTCGCGCCATGCCGTGCCCTGGTCGGAACCGTCATCGAGGTATTTCCACTCAGAACCGGCCGTGACAATGACTTCCTCGCGAGTCGTCGAACCGTAATATCTGTCTTTTCCGCTGGCCCAAACCAGTAAATGCCCCTCAGGATCAATCACCACGTCTGAAAATATCCAGCGATATGGTCTTTCAGGGTCATCCGAAAGCCCCCACCCGCCCAGATTCACCGGCTCAGAACCGGCATTGTACAACTCAATCCAGTCCGGAAAATCGCCGTCGTCATCGGCGACCGTGCTTCCATTGGATGCCATAAATTCATTGATGACAATGTTTTGTGAAAATGAAATACGGCCAAACAAAAACACCGTCAGCACTGCCGCGATGAAGCGTCCCGAGCAAAAATAAGTCATTCTTCACCCCATTTGTAGGATATTTATCGTACCAACGCAATCTCATTATATCGTCGGTTTATACACAAGCTTAGTTTAACAGATCGTGCCCAAAAAATCAACTATTTTATCATTTAGCGAACCCCCTGTTTTATCAAACAAATGCACAAAAAGGATTGACTTTGCGGTGTCAATCGCTAAGTTTTACAGTTCTTTTGATGAAGGAACGGCGAAAAGGACAATAAATGGACAAAAGACATACTAAATGGGGTGTCGTTTTTGACGTGGACGGCACGATGGTCAGCAATACCGCCTACCATCGACAGGCGTGGTTCGAATTGTGTGCTCGGTACGACATTCCAATGACGCACGAGGCCTATCACGCCAAGATTCACGCGCGCAGCAATGACAAAATTGTGCCCAATCTGTTCGGGCCGGAGGTGGATGAGGGGTTTATCCGCAAGATAGAACTCGAAAAGGAGTCACTTTACCAGGAATTGTTCCGCCCCGTGATGCGTGAAACGCCCGGCCTGACTGACCTGCTGACCGCGTTAAATCAAGCGG